>JAYPJO010000226.1:0-1382 GCA_038128465.1 Gammaproteobacteria bacterium | reverse complement strand
TTGGTCATATGCGTATGTACCGCACTTAAACCATCAAAATGCGGCCCTGCTCCCATACCACCAGCGAGAGTTTCATAATAATCCCAGCTTCCGTCGCTGGTATAGTTCCCCATGGCAATATTATTCATTGTGCCCTGGCTCGCTGCTGGAATCTTCCCAGGTAATGCCTGGGTTAAAGCACCCAGCACAACATCAACAATCCGGCTTGAAGTCTCAACATTACCAGCCACAACTGCTGCCGGATAACGGGCATTTACCAGGCAGCCATCGGGTGCAAATATCACGATATGTCGAAATATTCCCGCACAGGCCGGAGTATAGTCTGGCATCAGACACCGGAACACATAATAGACAGCGGCAGCGGTTACCGATAAGGAGCAATTTATATTGCCATCAGCCTGTGCCGCAGTTCCTGTGAAATCTGCAATGATTTTTTCCCAACTTACCTCAAGTGTCAGCTTAATGGACAAATCGGTATGCCCAAGGCCATCATCATCCATCAGATCTTCGAAGCTATAGCGGCCTGGTGGTATCTGTATTAAAGCCTCTGTAGCCAGGTTTTCACCATAGAGATTCAGCTGGGTCAGTGCGGCCTCAAATGTGTTGAGTCTCAGACTTGCAATTAAATCCAGGAGGCGTTTCTGGCCGGTATACAACGCACTCAATTGAGCTGCAAAATCACCACCTATGTCCTGACCCTGTCTTTCCTCGCTATTTTTACCCAGCCCCCGCAACTGTGCTGCCAGCACCTGATTCAATTCTCCCTGTTGATAAAGATATTGTGGCGCAATGATCAGACCTTCTTCCTCAAGTGTTCGTGAATTGGGCATGGAACCAGGTGAGTCAGAACCAATATTGGCATGGTGAGCACGGTTTGCGACAAAGCCAGCCAGAGCCTTGTCAGCAAAAACAGGTGCCAGTACCGTCACATCCGGAAGATGGGTGCCGCCCAGAAAGGGATCATTGAGTATAAGCACATCACCTTCCTGCCAGGTGAACTGATTGACAACATCTGCCAGAGCAAAGGCCATACTGCCCAGGTGTACCGGAATATGGGCAGCCTGTGCACAAAGCTCCCCCTGTGCATCGAACAGGGCGCAGGAAAAATCCAGGCGGTCCTTGATATTCGGGGAAAAAGCCGTGCGCCTGAGAACTGATCCCATTTCATCACAAACGGCTTCCATACGGCTGACAAAAAGACTGAGTTCAATGGCATTCATACTGAATTAATAAGGGCCGGACAGTTTTTTTAACGGCTATTTTGTAACAGGCAGACTGCTGGTAACATCGATATGGATTGTAGCAGGAATCCGTCTAAATACACTGAATCCAAGAAAAGAGAAACTGTCATGAGTGATTTAATTTTTTACACTAATCCAATT
>JAYPJO010000225.1:0-3470 GCA_038128465.1 Gammaproteobacteria bacterium | reverse complement strand
CATGGCACCCGTGGTCAGCAGATTGGGCAGTAGAAAAATACCCTTACGACGAACTTTGCGTCCGCCTTCACTGACTTCTTCTTCATGATCTTCAATCAATAGCAGTGATTCAAAATCCTGCTCTGATTCCTGACCCTGGTTTTCCTGCTCATTTTCAACACTCATGACGGTATTCTAAGCTTATGCGTAATAATTAGCAGCTTTTTTAGGCACAAGCATTTTACCCCCGAAGCTTTTTTCTTTATGATTGCCCCCCTGAAATTTATCCCCCTTTTTAAATTAGTGGAAAATACTCGATGAACTATTTCAATACCGTGCCATTACGTCTACAACTGGAACAACTGGGAAAATGCCGATTTATGGATAAATCAGAATTCAGCGACGGCGTTGAAAAACTCAAAGGCAAGAAAGTGGTGGTGCTTGGCTGTGGTGCCCAGGGCCTGAACCAGGGTCTTAACATGCGCGACAGCGGTCTGGATATCAGCTATGCCCTGCGTGCAGAGGCGATCAGCGAAAAACGTCAGTCATGGGTTAATGCCACTGAAAATGCTTTTACTGTGGGTACTTTTGAAAAACTGATACCTGAGGCCGACCTGGTCCTGAATCTGACACCTGACAAACAACACAGTGGCGTTGTCGAAACCGTCATGCCTTTAATGAAAAAAGGGGCCTGCCTAGCCTATTCCCATGGTTTCAATATTGTTGAAGAAGGTATGCAGATTCGTGATGACCTCACTGTCATAATGGTTGCACCGAAATGCCCTGGTACAGAAGTAAGGGAAGAATACAAACGCGGCTTTGGTGTTCCTACACTGATCGCCGTCCATACTGAAAATGATCCCAATGGTGATGGTCATGAAATTGCCAAGGCTTATGCTGCTGCCACGGGTGGTCACCGGGCTGGTGTTCTTGATTCTTCTTTTATTGCGGAAGTTAAATCTGACCTGATGGGTGAACAGACCATCCTTTGTGGCATGTTACAGACGGGTTCAATTCTGTGTTATGACCGCATGATTGAACTGGGCCTTGATGCTGCCTATGCCTCCAAACTTGTGCAATATGGCTGGGAAACCGTTTCAGAAGGCCTGAAACAGGGCGGCATCACCAACATGATGGACCGCCTTTCAAACCCTGCCAAAATCAAGGCCTTTCATTTAAGTGAAGAACTTAAAACCATCATGGCGCCATTATTTCAGAAACACATGGACGACATCATGGACGGCACTTTTTCCAGCACCATGATGGCAGACTGGGCCAACGATGATGCCAACTTACTGAAATGGCGCGAAGAAACCGGTGAAACGGCTTTTGAAAATTCCAGCACAGATGGTGCACCGGATATTTCAGAACAGGCTTACTATGACAACTGTGTATTGCTGGTCGCCATGATCAAAGCGGGTGTTGAACTGTGTTTTGAAACCCTGACCTCTGCGGGTGTGATTGCCGAATCAGCCTATTATGAATCTCTGCATGAGACGCCATTAATCGCTAACCTGATTGGCCGTAAAAAACTGTATGAAATGAACAAGGTTATTTCTGATACGGCTGAATACGGATGCTACCTATTTTCCCATGCTGCTGTGCCGCTACTGAAAGATTTCATGCAAACTGTGGACACTGATGTACTGGGCAATGCAGTATCTGGTGATAACACGGTTGATGATCATGAACTGATTGCTGTTAATGCAGTCATCCGTAATCATCCGATCGAAGCTGTTGGCGCAGAATTGCGCTCACACATGACGGCAATGAAAAAAGTCGTTTAGGCCAGCTCAAGTCTCAATAAAAAAGCCCGGCAAAGACCGGGCTTTTTTATTTTTCCAATGGAAAAATTTTGAATACCTAAAGAATCAGCTTGTTGCTAGCTTTATCGCCGTTGCACATAGATTTCATGAGCAAATTTGTCTACCTGGATAACATCATCGGCAGCCATTTCAGCTGCCTCTATGCGGGCATATTCATTTTCATCGATAAAGCCTTTATTGCGAGCCTGCTCTGCCAGAGCCAGCCAGTTATCTTTTTTTAGTGAACCTTCTTTTACCAGGGCTTTCAGTTTATTTCTGAGCTCACGGACCTGACTGGATTTTATAAAGGCAGATTCGAGTTTACCCAGTCCTGGTTTGGAGCTGTCCGGAACAAAGACTTCGTCAGTCAGCCTGTTAAAAAGTGAATTATCAGTATTCATCACCTGATTGATGACAGCATTTTTCTGCCTGTCACTGACATCCCGATAGCGTTGTCCCCAGGGCAGACAGGCACAGCGAATACTGAAGGCCATGAGCCGGTTGGGGAAATTATGCATGATGCCAAACAGGGCCTGTTCAATCTGGAATTCAGCATGTGTCAGGGTATAGTCTACCAGTGGCCAGTCTTCTTCATGCCCTTCATCCTGATACCTTTTAAGGGTGCAGGAACCGATGTACATCCAGGCCAGGGCATCGGCATAGCGCCCACTCAGATATTCCTTTTGATTTTTTTTTTACATAAATTAGGCATATACTGGAGGGGTAATTATGGGAACCCCCAAGGAGGTTAAAACTCATGAAAAAATTATCAAATATTGCATATGTTTTGGGTGTTTTACCTTTTGTATCCTATGCGCAATGCGGGCTGGAGTGCGATCCCACATCAAGTGCCGTAATATTCGGTGGTACCAGCTATGCCTATGATTGCTACAGAAATACGCAAATTGTTTCGGAAGACCCATTGTTAGCCAGCTACAGCATGCTGGAACCCTGCGACTTTGCTTTAACCCACATTGAGTTGGAAAAGGAAAACCTGGCCGCAACACATACCAACAGAGGTGTAATTAAAGTTGCTCTGGGCGATTATGAAGGCGCTTTCTCTGATTTCCAGATTGGTTTAACCCTACTCCCGGAAGCAGCGCAAATTTATGTTAATCGCGGCAATGCCTTTTATGGAGTTGGTGATTATCAGATGGCAATCCAGGATTACAGCCAGTCACTGGATATGGGTTTAACTGACTTTTCTGGTATTTATCTGAACCTTGGTAAATCATATGAGCGTATTGGCAACAATAACCAGGCACAAATGAATTACCAGCGAGCATTGGAGCTGTCTCCAAATGACATTGAAGCCAGGAGTTTGCTGAATGGGCTGAATGTACAATAAACTGGTCTAACTGGTTATTTACAGTTTGCTTAAGGTATAAAAAAGCCCGCTATAAACCGGGCTTTTTTATGTCTTAAACTTGAGAAACTGTGTCTATTGTAAAGTCCTAGAGTTACAGGTTAAGCACCTTATCAGCTCGCGATATCCCGGAAACACCAGTTCTGGCAACCTCCAGAATGCTGGTATCACCTAAAGCTGCGATAAAGGCATCCAGTTTGTCACTGGTTCCGGTAAGCTGAACCACATAAGAGCTGGGCGTGACATCAACAATTTCCCCGCGGAATACCTCAGCCAGACGCATGACTTCTGCGCGCTGGGCGCCAGTCACCTTTACTTTT
>JAYPJO010000224.1:0-3470 GCA_038128465.1 Gammaproteobacteria bacterium | reverse complement strand
TCCTTACCCCTTGTCAGGTTACCAGTAGCCTCTTTGACCCCGATAATATTGTCCACTGCAGACAATGCCTTGATAGTTTCCGGCAACATGTCACACCCGGTCCGTGCAGGTACATTGTATAAAATCTGAGGAATATCAACGGCTTCTGCAACAGCCGTATGATGTGCAATCAATCCTTTCTGAGTGGGCTTGTTGTAATAAGGTGTCACCAGCAGACAGGCATCGGCACCAGACTGTTTGGCAGCCTGAGTAAGCTCTATTGCCTCATTTGTTGAGTTTGCACCAGTTCCAGCGATGACCGGAATTCTGCCTGCAACCTGTTTAACAACATGATCGACGACTTCTGAGTTTTCCTGCATTGACAATGTTGGCGACTCTCCGGTCGTGCCAACTGCAACGATAGCATCTGTTCCTTCTTGTATATGCCATTCCAGCAACTGGTCCAATGCAGGCAGGTCAATATCACCATTCTCAGACATTGGAGTTACCAATGCCACAATACTGCCTTTAATCATTTGCCCCCCGGCATGAAGTGAATCAATAAAGAATTAAGGGTCATAATTTTATCGTAACTACCGGCATTATAATAGAAAAGCAACTGGCCTTTGCCGCAGAGCTCAGACCTGATCATCCGAGTTTTGATGAATAGGCCAGGCACGGATAATTGCCTTGATAAAAGTTGCCAACGGTATGGCAAAAAAGACACCCCAGAAGCCCCAGATACCCCCAAAAAACAAGATAGCAGTAATAATGGCAAGCGGATGTAATTTTACTGTTTCAGAAAAAATTAATGGCACCAGTAAATTCCCATCCAGTATTTGCAGAATGATATAGGCGATCATGACCTGGTTTAGATCAGACCCAAAGCCCCATTGAAACAGGGCAGCCAGGAATACAGGGATGGCAACCACGGTCGCCCCGACAAAAGGAATAACGACTGAAAAGCCTGTTATAAATGCCAACAGCACTGGATAATTCAGGCCCAATACTGCGAAAACGACAAAGGAACTGATGCCAACAATCACGATTTCCAAAGCCTTGCCACGAATATAGTTAGCAAGCTGACCATTCATTTCCTGCCAAATCTGCGCCATGATAGGCCTTTTTTCAGGTAACCAGTTTTCCAGCCAGTTCAACAGTTTGTCTGCATCTTTTAGCATGAAGAACACCATGATTGGTACCAGTATGGTATAGACAACGATAGTGACCAGACGGGTTATACTGCTAACCGAGTAGGAAAGGATATCCTGGCCCATCTGCCCCAAGGCATTCTGAATACTGTTGATCCAGCTCTGTATCTGCGATTCGGTAAATAATTCAGGGTAATTTTCCGGCAGCAACAGCAGGAATGTACGTAATTGCCCCATCATATTAGGCAGTTCATTGATAAACAGTTCCAAACGACTCCAGGTAAATGGCAGCAGGATAAATATGATTAACAGCATACTGCTCAGGAAAACCAGATATGTTAGATAAACAGCAAGCCGATAAGACATATTCATCCTGACCATTGAATTAACCAGCCCCTGCAGCATAAAACTGAGTACCAGGCTCCATAATAAGGGTGCAATAACGCCACCAAGCGTCATCATCACAACAATACCGACGATGATCAGGATTGTGAGAATCAGGGCTTCTTCTTCTGAGAAGTAGCGTTTGTATAAATCATTAAAAATTCTCAGCATGGAGAACATCCAAAAATCGCAATTTTAGCTCGACGGGTGTACTTTTTTGACAGCATCTTCCTAACTTTTTTGTAATGTGTAATGGAATTTTCCGTCCAGTTGTTGCATTTCAAGTAAGGTATTACCACTTTGTTCAGCAAACACCTTGAAATCTCTTTCTGAGCCCGGATCTGTTGCTAGTACCTTGATAATCTGTCCGCTAGTCATCTGATTAAGAGCTTGTTTGGTTTTGAGTAGCGGCATGGGACACTGTAAACCACTTAAATCGAGCTCTAAATCAATACTGCCTTTCATGTATACATTTTACCAAGAGCCTGCTAAAAAACCGAGTTATTCCAGTGATTTAATAGTATTATTTACAGGCGTACAGTAATCTGGACATAAGATGAAACTGAGCTTGCTACAACATACTAAACCCAGTCTGCTTGTGAGCAGTCTTTGGCTTGGTTTATCCCTAAGCCTGCCTGGTTCAGCACAGATTGATAACCTGCCGGTGCTGGGCGATGCTGTCTCCGGCACAATCACCATTCAGCAGGAATACGATCTGGGGCGCGAAGTCATTCGTTCCATGCGTGCTCAGACACCCATGCTGAATGACCCTCTGATGGAAGAATATATTACTAACCTCAGTTATCGCCTGGCAGCAAACTCTGAACTTACCGACACCCGCCTTGAATTTCTGTTAATTGACAATGATCAGCTTAACGCTTTTGCCGCTCCCGGTGGAATCGTTGGTGTTAATGCTGGCCTGTTTCTATATGCAGATAATGAAGGCCAGTTCGCCTCAGTCATGTCACATGAGCTCGCGCATTTAAGTCAGCGTCATTACGCACGCAGTGTTGCCCAGTCACAATCCAGCCGTCTGACTACTTTTGCCACCACCCTTGCCAGCTTGCTTCTGGTGGCAGCAGCTGGTGGTGAAGCTGGCCAGGCAGCACTGATGGTCTCTCAGGCAGCCATGATGGAAAATCGTCTGCAGTTCAGCCGCTCAAATGAAGAGGAAGCAGACCGGATCGGCATGAGAACTTTGTTTAATGCCGGCTTTGATCCGGAAGATATGCCCGGCATGTTTGAAAATATGATGCGCATGCGCAGTTTTTCCAGACGCATACCTGAATTTTTATCTTCTCATCCACTTGATGAAAACAGGGTTGCTGACAGTCGCAACCGGGCTTTGAACCTGCCCGCCGTCGAACACATCCAGGACATCGAATTTCTGCTGATGAAACAGCGTGCCCAGCTCCATTTTAATACCGATTATGCAGCGTATATCGCCAACCTTGATCGGGATTTGCCGCAATTAAACGGTGCACAGGCGGATGCCGCCACCTATGGCAAGGCAGTGGCACAGATGAAAAGCGGCGCCTATATTGCGGCTTCAGAGTCTCTAACCCCCTTGCTTGCAAAAGAGCCAAATCGTATAAGTTATGTTGTGCTGGAAGCTGAAATTGCCAGCGCTGCAGGTAACTACACGCAGGCCTTGAGTATTCTGGAAGAACACCTGGATATCAACCCGAACAACTATCCATTATCAATTTCCTATGCCGAAACACTGGATGCCAATGGACAGGATGCCGAAGCTATAGCGGTGTACAAACAACTTAGCATACAGCGCCCCAACGATATTAATATCTGGTATCAGCTGGCTGAGCTGCAGGGATTGGTTGGAGATATTTCCGGTGTCCATCAGGCCCGGGCAGAATATTTTTATGCGACGGGAGAGTTTGGCCGTGCTATGGAACATTTAAATTCAGCCTTGCTGGAAAGGAACGATACCTTGACAAC
>JAYPJO010000223.1:0-3472 GCA_038128465.1 Gammaproteobacteria bacterium | reverse complement strand
GCTCTGGATCGGTGATGGTGGGATTGTGTCTAACAGTGGGGGTCGCCTTTAGTGCGCCTACCAAATCTCGGCTTGGGTCAATTTGCGCCCTATTAGTGATAATTGCATATCTAAATATTTGCCCAGTGATTTGTCTTGCGCGTTGAGGTAAGTCTGTACTGCCTCTTTGCTCTATTTTTCTGATTGCAGTAAGTATCTCTAGAGGTTTTATTTGTGAAATTGCTATATCTCCAATATATGGGAATAAATCTTTTTCTAGTATGGCTAATGTTCGACTTTGGTTTCTTTTTGATGATTCGCCTTGTTTTTGGATAAACCACTCTTTAGCTATGGCTTTAAATGTGTCACTGGCAGCTATATTGCGAGCTAATTTCTCCAGACGTTTATTGTGTGATGGGTCTATCCCATTTTTGAGAAGTTCTCGAGCGTTTTGATGTGCAGTTCTAGCATCAGCCAGACTTATGCTTGGATAAATACCAAGTGCTAATGTTTTGCGCTTATGAGCAAACTGATAGTCATATCTCCAATATTTACTGCCATTCGTATGAACGAGTAGATATAGACCATTTCCATCAAATAACTTGAAGTTTTTACTTTTTGGCCTAGCTTGTTTTACTTTAGTGGCGCCGAGCTTTTGAATCATTATTATTGTTTTACGGTATATGTTACTTTAATTCTGATTTATACCGTAATTTGTACCGTAATATTTACGGTATATTGTTGGATTTTATTGGACAGCTATAGATGAAGTGTATTAGAAATACTCTATAAATCATGGAGTAAAAAATGATTATGGATAATGGTGGAATTAAATTTGGTACCGGAGGCCGGACTTGAACCGGCACGCTGTCACCAGCATCGGATTTTGAATCCGACGTGTCTACCAATTTCACCACTCCGGCACGAAGAGACTTGTATAGACGAGCGCGGATTATAACGTCTGTTTACCTTGCTGCCTATGATTTACCACCTAAAAGGGGTAATCTTGCGCGCAAATGAAACGCAGTGATTTCCATTTCGATTTACCTGAAGAATTAATTGCTCACTATCCGCCAGTAAACAGAACGGATAGTCGCTTGCTTTGTCTGTCGCGGGATATAGGCGATGTAAAACATCGTCAGTTTAAGGACTTTTCCTCACTGATATCTGAAAATGACCTGCTGGTGTTCAACAATACCCGGGTCATTCCGGCGCGCCTGTTTGGTCAAAAACCAAGTGGTGGCAAGGTTGAAATACTGATTGAACGGGTTATGCCTGAAAACCATATTCTCACACAGGTAAGAGCTAGCAAAACACCCAAGGCAGGTTCAGAAATTATTTTTACTGGTGATGTAAGTGCTGAAGTAAAAGGCAGGGAAGGGGATTTTTTTATTCTGTCATTCCCGACAGATATTTCCCTGATGACCCTGCTGGATGAAATCGGGCATATGCCCCTGCCACCCTATATTAAGCGTGAAGATGAATTATCGGACAGGGAGCGATACCAGACGGTATATAGTGAAAAACAGGGTGCAGTTGCTGCGCCAACTGCCGGGTTGCATTTTGATCACAAGCTGCTGGCAGAAATCTCTGCAAAAGGCGTGCAAACAGCAAAAGTCACTTTACATGTAGGCGCCGGAACCTTTCAATCGGTCCGTTCCGAGCGGATTGAAGATCATCAAATGCATGTTGAATACCTGGAGGTTGATGATGAGGTTTGCGCAAAGGTCAGGGCCTGTCGAGCAAGAGGGGGCAGGGTAGTAGCCATTGGCACGACCACAGTGCGCAGTCTGGAAACTGCCAGTAGCTCCGGCGAAATCTTACCTTACAGGGGTGATTCCAGCATATTTATCTATCCAGGTTATGAGTTTAAATCAGTGGATGCCATGCTCACTAATTTTCATTTGCCGGAATCGACTTTGATTATGCTGGTCAGTGCATTTGCCGGACGTGAAAATATATTGAATGCCTATAAAACAGCTATCGAAAGGAGCTACAGATTTTTTAGTTATGGGGATGCAATGCTTATCTACTGAAAGAGCTATTGCGCTTGCCATCTCATCGTTAAAACTAAATTTTTATTCAGTCACTTATTAGCATATAAGCTCCTTTGTAAACATTTAGTTTTGCCTCGATCTGGCTTTGCTCATAACGCTCTTCGAGTTCGGTTATTTTATTTTAGAGACTAGATTATTAAGTAGAGCAATTTAACTCGTTACGTTTTCTTGGTATTTTTTATAATTAAAATTTTTGATTTTTTTAGAATTATGGAAGATTCCTGATCTGTATCCCAACGCTGTCCTGGTCAATCAGCAGGTCTGAAATCACCACAACCTTGTCATTGCTGACAAAGCCTGCTTTTTCTTTTAGTTCATTAAATGCCCGCGCCAGAGTTTCTTCTGGATCATCACTGAATTCAATTTTAAACGGATAGACATATCGGTTCAGGGTCATCAGGCGACGCGTGATGCCAATATTGGTAAAGGCATAAATCGGGGAAGTTTCCGGATGGCAATTGGTGACATAGTTGGCCATGATGCCGTGACGGGTAACCACGACTATACCCTTTGCATTGAGACTGTCAGCCAGTTCAACAGCAGTTGCAGCCAGGTGTTCCTTATCAGATGTTTTGATCAGGTCATCCGCAAAGTTCAGGCCCGGTTGCTGTTCCGTTGCGCGGGCAATGGAATTGAGTTGTTCAACACAACGTACAGGGTATTTGCCTACTGTGGTTTCACCGGAAAGCATAATGGCATCGGCACCCTCATAGACTGCATTGGCGACATCGGTGACCTCGGCGCGTGTGGGTATCGGATTTTCAATCATAGATTCCAGTAGATGGGTAGCGACAATGACACGTGTGCCGTATTTAGCGCAAAGCCTCACGATATGACGGGCTACCATGATGCCGTCAGCTATCTGACTAATTTCTTCAATGGTTTTGACGCCAAGTTGATCTTCAATTTTGGCAATGATTTTGACAGTGGATAATTTTTCCGGATGGTTTTCTTCAATCAGTTTACGCAATTCAAGAATGTCATTGGGCTCCCGAACGAATGACAAGGCAATATAGTCCAGTTCCTGCGAAAGGCCATAAAGTATATCTTCCCGGTCCTTGCTGGTAATGGCAGGCAGGTTTACCCGAATACCGGGCAGGTTGACATGTTTTTTACTTCCCAGTTTTCCACCATCGAGAATTTTACATTTTAAAACTGGATTGTTTTTTTCCAGCACCTGAAGATTTATCAGGCCATTATCAACAGTAATTTTGTCACCGACATTAACAGCATCGATGAGTTCATCGTAATTAATCCGAATCGAAGATTCTTCCACATCGACGCCATCACGGACCGTGATAGATATTTCATCTCCGGCCTTTAAATCCAGATCATTTTCCAGCACCCCGGTTCGGATTTCAGGACCTTGAGTATCGAGCAATATACCAACGGGAAAGGCAGTGGGTTTATTTAATTCAATGATGTGGCCGATCATA
>JAYPJO010000222.1:2432-3484 GCA_038128465.1 Gammaproteobacteria bacterium | reverse complement strand
CTCAGTGTCATATTCCATGAAGAAAATATCCACGCCAGTCTTGTTGAAAACAGCATCAGCCGCCGGATCATAAGCGCCTTCAGCCGCATGTGTCGAACGGAAATTACCCCGACACATATGCATGCCGATAAGCATATCCGAGGGTCTATCCTTGATGGCTTCATGCATCATCCAGGCATAGCGATCAATCAGCCAGTCAGGATCCTGGCCATCTGCCTGTTTTGCCGCCCGGTGTTTGGGATCACACAGATAAGCAAAGAAAATATCGTCCATCTGCAAATATCGACAGCCAGCATCATAAAAAGCCTGCACGGCCTTTTTATCGGTAGCGGCAATATCTGCCATCAGTACTTCCTGATCAGCATCTTCTCGTGGCTCGATATCGGCTGGTGCGGTGCGGAAATGACAGCAGCTTGGGCCGGGTATCGAAATCTTTGGTGTAACCGACGTAATTGAAGCAAGGTATTTGAAATGATCCAGGTGCGGATGATCATCCGGGAAATCAAGCTTGCTTTTTATGGTGGGGAAAATGGGACGTAACTTTACGCCGGCGAAGGGAATACCTTCGTCGCGCTCTTCCAGCTCAAAGCCGGTCAGTTCACCCATAAAATCATAGTGCCAGAACGAACGTCGGGTCTCGCCATCGGTTACGGCCTGCAAACCGACGTCTTCCTGTATTCTGACCAGTTCTTTTATGGCCTCATCTTCCGTTGCCTTGAGCTCTTCAGCACTGATTGATTTATCGTCATAAAATGTCTTGCGAGCCTGTTTGACACTATTTGCGCGCAGCAAACTGCCGACATGGTCGGCACGAAAAGGTGGTTTATGTTCTGGCATCCTGTTTCCTCTTGTTTTACCTGTATATTTTTATCAATAATTTTTCGATGCTGTCAGACTTGTTAACAGCTCCTGAGTCATCAAAGATCTTTATCCCAGCCCTTGATGGCCTCCGTGTTATCAGCTGTGAAACCAACAGCTTCCATTGCATCTGCCCAGCGCTGGCTGATCAACCGGGAAACCGGTGCATCCAGGTCAACCGCTTTATCCAGGTC
>JAYPJO010000222.1:0-2422 GCA_038128465.1 Gammaproteobacteria bacterium | reverse complement strand
AATTGAAATCCGGTGCCGTATTTTTCATCAATGACATGGTCTTTCAACACAACTTCCGTATGGAAGGATTTGCCGGTTGAGACATTCATGATATCGACCAGCGTATGCGGATCAAGCCCGAAGCGTCTGGCTATCATTATCGCTTCAGCACTTGCCGTATATGCAGATGCTGCAACATAGTTATTAAGCGCTTTGACAGCATGACCATTTCCCAGCCCACCGGTTTCAAATAAACGGTCTCCCATGGTGGAAAGGAGGGGTTTTGATTTTTCAATAGCGTCAGCATCATCACCGCCTATCATAATGGTCAGGGTACCGGTTATAGCCCTGGGAACGGCACCTGAAACCGGTGCATCAATCAGGGTAATACCTTTTTTTGCCAGTTTAGCGCCCAGCTCCTGGGTGCCGGTAGGTTCAGATGAACTCATATCGATCACGATGGTGCCAGAAGCTGCATTAGTAACAAATGCAGCACCCTCTGCTTCCAGCAGGACTTCCCGGACTATTTGCCCGGTAGGCAACATGGCAACAACCATCTTGCACCCGGCAATGTCAGACATCGAATGTGCGGCTTCAGCCCCGTCATGTTCAGCTACAAACTTTTCGATCTGCTTCTGGTTTGTATCAAAAACCTTCACGGGGAAACCTGCTTTTAATACATTGGCTGCCATTGGCCAGCCCATATTCCCGATGCCTACAAATCCTACAACTGCTTTTTCATTCATTGCTGCTTCTCTTTTATTAATGGTAGCTTTCTGTCGTTGTCTATCAATCCAGCAGGTTTTGTGCTTCCAGTACTTCCATAGCGGCATTCATGGCTTCAACACCAGTAGGAATACCTCCATATACAGCGCTGTGCATGATGACTTCTTTTATTTCATCTACCGAAACGCCATTGGCCAGAGCGCCCATTACATGAACCTTGATCTGGTTAGGCTTGCTCAGAGCAGTCAGTGCTGCCAGGGTAATCATGCTCCTGGTTTTACGATCAAGACCTTCTCTTTCCCAGACAGCTCCGAAACAGTACTCAGTTACCAGGTCTTCAAATGGCCGGTTAAAGTCTTTGGCCTGTTTAACACGTTCTTCACCGACAGCTCCCCACATATACCGGCGCAGCTTCATGCCTTTTTCATATTCCTGCTCGCTCATTTCTATACTCCAGTTTTTTTTATAAATCGTTCAGATTACGCCCTTTGGTTTCAGGTAACAGCAAAGCCAGCACAATGACACTGATGGCTGTCATTACCGTCGGATACCAGAGCCCAAAATAAATACTGACGTTGGCAGCCACCATGGCAAATGCAATAGCCGGTAGAAAACCACCAAACCAGCCTGAACCGATATGATAGGGCAGTGATAAACCGGTATAGCGGATTCGGGTTGGAAAAACTTCAACGGCCATTGCTGAACATGGTGCATATGTCATGGTAGCAGACAAAACCAGGGGGAAAATCAACAGCCCCAGAAGCACCAGGTTGACCTCGCTTTCATCTATGCTCTCCGGATAACCGGCATTTCTCAGGGCCTCACCCAAACGGCACTGAAACTGCACTTTTGCGCTTTCAAGTTCGTCGGCTGACAAGCCAAAGCCATTAACACTTTCAACCCTGGCAGACCCAATTGATATAACTGTCGTTGCACCTGGTTGCAGGATTTCATTGGCGTAACTGACGCCCAGTGTTGCCAGTGTACTTTTGGCAATATCGCAGGAGGAAATGAAATCAGCCTGTCCCACCGGGTCGAACTGCAGGGAACATTCTGCCGGGTCAGCCATCACGGTAATAGGTGCAGTTTGCTGTGCTTGTGCCAGTCCAGGATTGACTACAGCAGTCATGGCATTAAACAGGGGAAAACCGGAGACAATAGCCAGTATGCCACCGGCCAGTAATATCGGCTTTCTGCCTATACGATCTGACAGCCAGCTGAAGAGCAGATAAAAAGGCACACTGATACAGGTAATAATCATCATGACCATCGTGGTTGTTCCGGTAGGCAGTTTCAGGATCTGGGTAATGAAAAACTGTGAATAAAAATGGGCGGTATAAAACACAATGCCCTGTAACATCATCAGGCCCAGCAGCACCAGAATAACCAGTTTAAGGTAGCGCCAATTACCAAAGGCTTCACGCAAGGGCCGTTTTGCCGCTTTGCCTTCAGTCAGCATTTTCTGGAACATGGGAGATTCTTCCAGGCTCATCCTGATCCACAGTGAAATGCCCAGTAAAAATATGGAAATCAGGAAGGGAATTCGCCATCCCCAGTCTTCGAAGACATCATCACCCAGGGCCAGTCGGGTCAGGAAAATAATAAAAAAGGACGCAAACAGTGCGAAGCCTGCTGCCGTTTGTATAAAACCCACAAACAGTCCCCGTTTATCATCTGGGGCATGCTCAGCGGTATACACTACTGCACCACCATACTC
>JAYPJO010000221.1:0-3536 GCA_038128465.1 Gammaproteobacteria bacterium | reverse complement strand
GGCGTGCAGGGGCAGCTGCACGCGTCATGTTCATTTCAGCAGCCGCAAAACAGAGGATGGTCAGTCCCAGTCTGCTTTATACAGAATACAGTCAGGTGGTAAACCGGGAAACAGGTGAAAGATTGAGCTTTGCCGAGCTCGCCACCACTGCAGCTCTTGAACCAATACCCGATATACAGTCTCTGACTTTTAAAAACCGGGATGAATATTACCTGATCGGAACCAGAGTGCCGGATGTGGATAATCACGCGATGATTACAGGTGGCGGACACCTGTACGGTTCTGATATCCAGTTGCCGGGGATGCTATATGCAGTTTACGAGAAATGTCCTGCGACTTACGGCAGGGTAATCAGTGCCAACCTGGATCTGATCAAATCACAACCCGGGGTTGTTGATGCTTTCCTGGTAGAAGGAAATGACAACGTTGGCGAATTGCTAGATGGTGTGGCAATTGTTGCCCGTTCAACCTGGCAGGCGTTCCAGGCCAAACAGTTACTGGAAGTTGAATGGGATGAATCTGGTGCTTCCAAAGATAATAATGAAGATATTTATGAACGGGCGCTGGATGTAGCATCTCAACCGTGGCCGGAAGAGCTGGAGCTTGTATCTACTGGTGATGTAGAGCAGCAGTATCAGGATCCCAATACTACTGTTATTGAAAGTAATTACCGCTTTCCCTATCTGGCTCATGCCACTATGGAGCCAATGAATTGTACGGCTCATTATCACCCTGAGGACAATTCGCTTGATATCTGGGCACCAACAAGACAACCCGGTATTACGCTTAACTCTGTCGAAAATGTATTTGATATTCCTCAGGAAAAAATAACATTGCACCAGATGCGTATGGGTGGCTCATTTGGTCGTCGTCGCTTACAGGATTATTCCTGTGAAGTCACTGCGATTGCCCGCCAGTTTGATGTTCCTGTCAAGTTAATATGGACTCGTGAAGATGACATGATTCATGACCAGTACAGGCCTGGTGGCGTATATGCATTTAAGGGTGCAATAAGCCGGGAAAATCGTGTTGTAGCGATGCAAACACATCTGATCGGGCCAGCTGTAAGAGGCAGAGCAACGGCTGGAACCCGTCTCGGTGAAAGTGAATTTCCGGCATTGAGTCTTGAGAATTATCGTTCTGCACTATCGCTGATTGATACAAATACACCTACCGGTTCATGGCGTGCTCCCGGATCCAATGCTACCGGCTGGGCAATGCAGAGTTTTCTGTCCGAACTGGCACATAATGCAGGCAGGGATTATGTTGAATTTTTAATTGACCTGATGGGTGAACCGAGATGGTTTGAGCCTGGTAATATCAATTCATTGAATACCGGCAGAGCGGTTAATGTCATCAGCACTCTGGCAGAAAGATGTGAGTGGGGCAAAAGCCTGCCAGCTGGTAGAGGCTTAGGGTTCGCTTTTCATTTTTGTCATGCAGGACATGTAGGCGAAGCTGTAGAACTTAGTATTGATGAATCCAGGAAAATTAACATTCATAAAATTACTGCAGTCCTGGATATCGGGCCTGTTATCAATATGAGTGGCGCTCACAAGCAGGTAGAAGGTGCTGTGACAGACGCTTTAAGCAGCATTATGGATTTGGAAATAACGATGGAGGATGGTCAGGTTCAGCAGGAAAACTTCCACCAGTACAATATATTAAGAATGCGTAATGCACCTCTGGATATAGATATTCATTTTATACAAAGTGAATATGACCCGACGGGACTTGGTGAGCCTGCATTACCACCAATGATGCCAGCCGTTACTAATGCTATTTTTGCGGCTACAGGTGAAAGAATCAGAACGCTTCCTTTAAGTAAATCCGGATACACAATCTGATCCTGATACGAATTTATTTATCCTTTCTGTTAACTACAAAAAAAGGCGCCCTCAGGCGCCTTTTTTATGACTTGATCAACCCTCAGCTATTGGGCAAAACAAAAGAAATAACCATTTCCGCCGGTAGAAATTAAATTATCCTGCCCACAGCCTCTGGATGGGTGCGCTGCATTCCAGGATTCAGGTATTGCGCCACCGCCACGACGGTCAAAATGACCTACCATGGCACTGCCATCTTCGGCATTGCTGCTCCAGTTGTTGCAGGTAAATTCAGAGGCCGTGCCATCCGGATTTGAACCAGTCAGAATATCATGCTGGTTAGGCTGGTCGCCGGCACCGTTAACGATGTCTCCCAGCTCATTTAAAGCAGACTGCTTGGTAAAATTAACATTACTGTAGTGCAGGTCAGCTAAAGAACGTGCTACCAGTTCACCATCAGCGTTGTACCATGGACCCTGTCCGATGCGATCTCTGGCATCAACACCATTCATCCCGTTAGTGCTCAGGTATGCACGCCAGGTTTTACCGGTAGATCCGACCGCAGAAGCAAGGGAAGTGCAGTGGGCATCAGCACCGGCCAGGCCTCCCAGATTTGCACCGTCGCCAACGCCAACACTGGTAATAAAAAAGCTCATGCTGGTGTCCTCGTCCCCCTGAGGTGGCTGGGCATTTGCAGACATGGAACCAAGGGTCAGGAGTCCGGCTGCAGTCAATAATCTTAATTTCATATCATTCTCCAGAGAGTTATTGTTTTATGTACTATGAAGTGAAGTCAGAAAATTCACATAGCTGGGAGGGAATGTCAATAAATAGTGTAAATCTTCTGTGGTTATTACACCAATTAAGTAACTGGTTACTGTATCTACCTGGCAGGACTTGGAAAATAATTTAATAAATAATCTATAAATATCAATTAGATAAATAATATATTTAAAATATTTGTTAAGTAATTAGTCAAAGAAAAGAAAATGCAAAATTGCTCAATCGTTGATATTTAAATCATGATTCATATCCAGTGCCGGTTGGGCCTGTCTTGGTTTGCCTACCACTACTGCAGGTATGCCTGCAACTGTGGTATGTGGGGCAACATCTTCAAGCACTACGGAACCGGCACCAATTTTTGCACCTTCGCCAATTTTTACGTTTCCCAGTATCTGTGCACTTGAGCCTATTAACACGCCTGAGCCAATTTTTGGGTGACGATCCCCGCTTTCATTGCCAGTGCCTCCGAGAGTTACTCCCTGCATGATGGAAATATTTTTTTCCAGGACACAGGTTTCTCCGATAACGATACCTGTTGCGTGATCGATCATGATACCGGAACCTATTTTGGCTGCAGGATGAATATCGACCGTGAAAACCTCTGAAATCAGGCTTTGTAGATATAAAGCAAGATTTTGTCGCTCTTCACGCCAGAGCCAGTTCGCGACCCGATGCGCCTGCAAAGCCTGGAAGCCTTTGAAATACAGCAGGATATCTGCATGAGCGCGCACAGCCGGGTCTCGTTGTTTTGTTGCAAGCAGGTCTTCCAATAAGGACTGGATAATAGTCTCTTCTGCCAGATAAGCTTCTCGAAATAGTTGTTTCAGGGTGCTGACAGGGACATCATCAGAAGCCAGTTTAGTGGCCAGTAAATCGCTTATTGCAGACTCAAGGCTGTCATGCTGGTGAACCCTGTTGCTTAAAAAA
>JAYPJO010000220.1:2849-3553 GCA_038128465.1 Gammaproteobacteria bacterium | reverse complement strand
TCAACAGAACTTCAGAATCAGAGTCAGTATTCAAATGCCTGAGATCATCTTTAAAAATATCATCACTTAGCTCCCTGGCATTAGTGAGGTTGCCATTATGTGCCAGGCTGATACCGTAAGGCGAATTTACATACAGGGGCTGAGCCTGTGCTGGGCCGGAACTGCCTGCTGTTGGATAACGAACATGCCCTATTCCCATGCTGCCATTCAGATTTCTCATGTGACTGGTCCTGAATACATCTCGTACCAGGCCATTATCCTTGCGCAGATTTAGTTTTCCCTTTTCACTCGTTACAATACCGGCAGCATCCTGACCACGGTGCTGCAACACTGTCAGGCTGTCATACAAAGTCAGGTTTACATTGGACTTGCCAACTATACCGACTATTCCGCACATGCGTCCCCCTTATTGCTCATCAGATTTCCAGCATTCGGCGTTTATTTTCATTAAAGAATTTCACCAGAGGCATTCATATCAATTGAATCTTCAATTGCTGGTGGTGTTAATTCATAATCTATTAGCACGTTCAAATTTTCCAGCATGACCATCATGTATGGAACAATTTTCGAATTTTCATACCAGGGCTGACTAAATTCAAATGGTGTGGTGAGGAAGAGAACCAATAATACAATAATCACACCTCTTAATATGCCAAATAATGAACCCAGCGCCTTATCCACTCCTTTCAGACCTATGGCAGAAC
>JAYPJO010000220.1:0-2839 GCA_038128465.1 Gammaproteobacteria bacterium | reverse complement strand
TTGCTGAAGCCAGAACCCTTCTTACACTAGCATTATCCAGAAAGTTAACCATGAGATCGGCAAGTGGCGCGCTGAAAAAACCGGCAACAAATACTGCAGCCACCCAGGCTGCCAGCGAAAAAGCCTCTTTAACTAGTCCACGCCATAAACCCAGCAACATGGATATAGCGATCACTATTACTATACTGATATCAGCGACAGTCACGCGACTTCCATCAGCTAATTATTTTCAATATTGAAATCAACTACCAGAGCTTCCAGGTCATAGTTTGCAGAAAGTTCATTTCTGAGATCTTCAGCATCTGTTCGGGTTACCACAGGCCCTACCAGAACAGCTGTCAATTCTCCCTGTGCAGTATTCACTGTGTCGCTGTAAGCCCTGTAATTCTGACTTAATAATTCTGCTATTAAGGCTTCAGCATTGCTGCTGTCCCCGAACAGGCCAAGGCGAACACTCCAGGCTTGTGGCAGACCATCAGCACCCAGAGAAGGTAATTCCGGCACTGTAGTGTTCTGTTCAATTTCAGGAGTGTTTACTGGAATCGCATCAACCACTTCTACAGCTTCATTGATTTCAACGAGGATTTCATCAGTATCGCTAAGTATTTCAGGTCGTTGCGGTTCCACTGTGAGTGGCTCTGGAAATTCAGGTGCTGTCGGGATAACAATATCCAAAGCCGGCGGAGACACACCCTCACCATCAAGGATGATCGGTAAAAAGATAATGGCAAGGCAACCCAGGACTATTGCGCCTACAAGTCTTTGTTTCATTGCCTGGTTCAAATCAACTCCAAAACAGCTGCAACAGTATAAAATGACCCGGTGACCACCAGCACATTATCAGCGGGTGTTTCCCGCTCAGCAGCCCTGAAAGCCTGCTCAACAGAGTCAAACAGTTGAACTCTGTTCTGTCCTGAACATCGCAGCTCATTATATAGCATTTTTGCAGCAGAACCTCGGCTGTTTTCAAGATTTGCGACATACCAGGCAGTAACTGAGTCCTGCAAAACAGACAGAGTACTTTTGATATCCTTGTCTGCCAACATGGCAATTAGCATATGAACCCTTGCCCCTGGAAATCTGCGGCGAATATTGGCAACCAGCAACTTTGCAGCATGAGGATTGTGAGCAACATCTAGAACCAACGACCTTTCACCCGGCACGATCTGAAAACGCCCTGTCAAAACTGCCTGCCTATAAGCCTGTTCTAGCAGATCATGATTAATATCAAGTGGCAGGAGACAGGCTGCCTGCAAGGCCAGCGCCGCATTTTCCGGATAGGATTCGAGCAAACTACCTGGCCTGATTTCCACTTGCAGGGCAAGTTCATTGCCATTGTGACTAATTCCCTGCCAATACCAGCTTTCTGAGTCCATTCGGTAATTGAAAGTTTCACTCAAATGGAAAAGATGAGCACCTAAGGCAGTGGCATGATCTGTTATGCTTTGTGGAACATCCGTTTCGCCATATAGAACAGGTTTGTCAGATCTGATAATACCCGCTTTTTCTCTGGCTATTTGTTCTCTGGTATCGCCTAGCCATGCAATATGATCTAGTGCAATATTAGTAATCAATGCCATATCTGCATTGATAATATTCACAGCATCCAGACGCCCACCAAGGCCAACCTCCAGAATAATGAAGTCTGCATTACTGTTCATAAAACAAAGCAAGGCAGCAAGGGTGGTAAATTCAAAATAAGTCAGTAAGACCCGATCACGGGCCTTTTCCACTTGCATAAATGCCTGGCATAGATCTTCATCAGAAACAGATTTACCATTTATCCTGATGCGTTCATTGAATTCAAGCAAGTGTGGAGAAGTGTACAAGGCCGTTGACTGACCAGAAGCTTGCAGGAGATTTGCCAGGAAGCATGCTGTTGAGCCCTTGCCATTAGTGCCGGCTATACTGATAACGGTTTTGGTACTGAAATCGAGTGAAAGAGCTGATACTACTTTCTGAAGCCTCTCAAGCCCAAGCTCAATATCAGTCGGATGGAGTGCTTCAATATATTCAAGCCAGTCCGATAGTGCCCTCACCCTTAAGTTCACGAATCCTGTTTTCAGCTCACATTCACGATGTGGCTATGCATGAATTTTGTAATCAGGGAGCTTAATTTATCACGCATATCTTTACGGTGCACAATCATGTCTATGGCACCATGTTCCAGCAAAAACTCTGAGCGCTGGAATCCTTCGGGCAAATTTTCACGAACTGTTTGTCTGATCACATCCTGCCCTGCAAATCCGATCAATGCATTTGGCTCTGCAACGTTAATATCACCAAGCATGGCAAGACTGGCTGAAACACCACCATAAACAGGATCTACAAGGACCGAAATATAGAGTAATCCTCTTTGTTTCATGCGCTCCAGGGCAGCCGAAGTTTTAGGCATCTGCATCAAAGAAACGAGAGCTTCCTGCATACGTGCACCACCACTTGTTGCAAAACAGATGAGAGGCAGATTCTCTTCAAGACATTTATTGACAGCAAGCACGAATTTTTCACCCACAACCGCTCCCATAGAGCCACCGATAAAACCGAATTCAAAGGCAACAACAACTACAGGGTTCCCTTTTAGTTTTCCCTGCATAACCAGCAAGGCATCTTTTTCTCCGGTTGCCTTGTTTGCAGCAGCCAGACGATCTTTATACTTTTTTAAATCTTTGAATTTTAAGATATCGCTTGGCTCTATATGCTGACCCAACTCAACGCGCTCTTCCGGATCCAGAAAAATATCCATGCGACGTCGCGCTGAAATTCGCAAGTGATGATCACATTTAGGACAGATGTCATTATTTTCTTCCAAATTAGTGCTATACAACACTGCATCACAACG
>JAYPJO010000219.1:0-3580 GCA_038128465.1 Gammaproteobacteria bacterium | reverse complement strand
TGCCAAGGCTATCTGCATCAATTTTACGACTGCCATGGCTTTTGATGGTCTTTGCAATCTGCGTTTTGATGACACCAATCCGGAAAAAGAAAGCATTGAATTTATCAATTCCATCAAAGGCAGCATTAAATGGCTGGGTTTTGAATGGCATGACACTGCCTATTTTGCTTCTTCCTATTTTGATCAGCTCTATGAGCTTGCAGTAAAACTCATCAAGGATGGCAGGGCTTATGTCTGCAGCCTGTCCCCGGAACAGGCCAGAGAGTATCGTGGCACACTAACCGAGCCGGGAAAGAATAGCCCTGACCGGGATCGCTCCGTGGATGAAAACCTGGATTTATTTGCCCGTATGAAGGCTGGTGAATTTGCAGATGGTGAATACAGCCTGCGTGCAAAAATTGATATGATTTCTCCCAACATGAACATGCGTGATCCGGTCCTGTACCGTATCCGGCACCAGCACCATCACCAGACCGGGGACAAGTGGTGTATCTATCCGATGTATGACTATACCCACTGTATATCCGATGCGCTTGAAGGCATTACCCATTCCCTGTGCTCACTGGAATTTGAAGATCACCGGCCTTTATATGACTGGGTGCTGGATCAGGTGGATTTACCGGCGCATCCCCAGCAAATTGAATTTGCGCGTCTGAATATCAATTACACGGTGATGAGCAAGCGCAAGCTGAAGCAACTGGTTGATGAAGCGCTGGTTGACGGCTGGGATGATCCGCGCATGCCGACACTGGAAGGTATGCGACGCCGTGGTTATACCCCGGCATCGATCCGGAACTTTTGTGAAAACATCGGGGTAACTCGCACCAACAGTGTGGTTGATGTTGCCATGCTGGAACATGCCTTGCGCGAAGATCTTGACCAGACCTCACCACGCGCCATGGCTGTACTGCGTCCCCTGAAAATTGTCATACAGGATTATCCTGAAGACGGGGAGGACGTATTAAACCTGAGTCGTCATCCCAAGGATGAAAGCATGGGAGAACGACAGATTACTTTTCGACGTGAGCTGTATATCGACCGCAATGATTTCGAGGAAGTACCGCCGCCCGGATTCAAGCGGTTGATTGCTGGCGGTGAAGTACGTTTGCGTGGTGCTTATGTCATTAAATGCGAAGAGGTCATCAAGGATACTGAAGGCAATATTATCGAGTTGCATTGCTCACATGATGCTGCAACTCTGGGTGCCAAACCCGAAGGCAGGAAAGTCAAAGGTGTGATTCACTGGGTGCCAGTCAAAGATGCCATAGCAGCCGAACTGAGACTATATGACCGGCTCTTTCTCGAGGAAAACCCCGATAAAGCGGATGGCGACTACCGTGATTTCATCAATCCGGATTCATTACAGGTTTTGCAGGGATGCATGCTTGAGCCCAGCCTGGCCAGTGCGGCCGCAGAAGATCGCTTTCAGTTTGAGCGTGAAGGTTATTTTGTCGCAGACCGGCATGATCATGCTGCCGATGCGCCAGTGTTCAATTTGACTGTTGGTCTGCGTGACACCTGGGGCAAAAGCCAGCAGAAGTAAGCCATAAAAAACGACAAATAAATGCAGGTAGCAACAGACGGATAATACCGTGTTAAAAATCTATAACACCCTGACTCATAACAAAGAAGATTTCCAGCCAATCGAGCCGGGCAAAATCCGCATGTATGTCTGTGGGCTTACCACCTATGATTATTCCCATATCGGACACGCCCGCATGCTGGTGGCTTTTGATGTTATCGTACGTTATCTGCGTCAGCGTGGGTATGAGGTCACTTATGTCAGAAATATCACCGACGTGGATGACAAAATTATTGCACGTGCTAATGAAAACAATGAGCCTTTTGATGAGCTGACGAAACGTTTCATTAAGTTCATGCATGAAGATGAGAAGGCGCTAAACATTCAGCCGCCGGATATCGAACCCAGAGCGACAGCGCATATTGCCGAAATCATCAGCATGATTGAAAGGCTCATCAGTAAGGACGTCGCTTACCTTGCCGACAATGGTGATGTTTATTACGCCGTCAATCGGTTTGCAGATTACGGTAAATTATCACGCAAAAACCCGGATGAATTACTGGCCGGTGCGCGCATTGAAATTGAGCAAAGCAAGCAGGACCCAAGAGATTTTACTTTATGGAAGCAGGCCAAAAAGGGTGAGCCCGGCTGGGAATCGCCCTGGGGTTTTGGTCGCCCCGGCTGGCATATAGAATGTTCTGCTATGTCATCATGCTGTCTGGGTGAAACCTTTGATATACACGGTGGTGGCAGTGACCTGATGTTTCCGCATCATGAAAATGAAATTGCCCAGTCTGAAGCTGCCAGTGGTAAAAAGTTTGTACATACCTGGATGCATAATGGCGCAGTGCGGGTTGATGATGAAAAGATGTCCAAGTCACTCGGTAATTTTTTCACCATTCGTGAAGTCATGGAAAAATATCCGGCAGAAGTCATTCGCTATTTCCTGTTATCCAGCCACTATCGCAGTGCCATCAATTATTCTGAAGATAACCTGCAGACTGCTTATGCTGCATTGGAGCGTTTTTACAATGCTCTGAAAGGATACGCGGAAGGGCAGGCTGAAGCGCCTTTGAGTTCTAAATATGAACAGCGCTTTCTTGCTGCTATGGATGATGACTTTAATACACCGGAGGCCATCGGCGTACTGTTTGAGCTGGTGCGTGAGATTAATCGCACGAAAGACAGTGATGAAGAACATGCACAACAGTTAAGGGCGCTGTTGAAGAAGCTGACTGGTGTGTTGGGCATCGTCGAAATGTCTGCTGAAGATTTTCTGCGTGAAGGTTCTGACGAAATTGATGACGAACACGTCGAAAAACTGATCGCAGAACGTAAACAGGCACGTGAAGAAAAAGACTGGGCCAGAGCTGACCAAATTCGCGATGAACTGACCGCGCTCAACGTTGTGCTGGAAGACAAGGATGGCGTGACCACATGGCGTATAGAGAGAAGAGAATAAAAGATTGAAGGGCGATTTTGTATATCCCGTATGGCCAGGATTACAATAGACAAATATTGACGAAACAGGGCCGCACAAGTATCATGCCGCCTCTTCGCAAGAAGTCGATTTTGAAGAATGTTCGGGGTATAGCGCAGTCTGGTAGCGCGCCTGCTTTGGGAGCAGGATGTCGGGAGTTCGAATCTCTCTACCCCGACCAATTTCAACCTGCTATATTGTGAACCCGTGTTAAGCGCCCGTAGCTCATCTGGATAGAGCATCGGCCTTCTAAGCCGAGGGTAGCAGGTTCGAATCCTGCCGGGCGTGCCAGTTCAGCTCGGAAATAGCAGTTCGAACAGGGCTGCAAGCATAACAATTCTTACTGGTGGCCGTAGCTCAGTTGGTAGAGCCCAGGATTGTGATTCCTGTTGTCGCGGGTTCGATCCCCGTCGGCCACCCCATTTCAATATTCCATATCATTCAAATTCTTCCAAAAGTCTTTATATTTTAGGGATTTCATATCATCTTCACGTCCAGTGAGGTTTTAAGAGATACCCCCATATTCATAAAAAATAGGGGTACTTTTGGGGGTACTTTCAGCTGACTCTGTATTAGGT
>JAYPJO010000218.1:0-3597 GCA_038128465.1 Gammaproteobacteria bacterium | reverse complement strand
TGCCAGACTTGGTGTCGGACTGATTAATGATGTAAGAGCCCTACAAAAAACCGGTGCGGTTGAAGCTGTGGGTGAAACAGGACTTCCGGTTTGCCTGATGCATATGCAGGGAGAACCAAAAACAATGCAGCATGCTCCGCACTATAATGATCTCTTGAAAGTAGTGCTAGAGTTTCTGGAATTCAGGATATCAGTCTGTATCCAGGCGGGCATTGATCACAACAAGATAATTATCGACCCAGGGTTTGGATTCGGTAAAACACTGGAACATAACCTTGAACTGCTTGGCAGATTGCATGAACTTCTTGGGTTAAAATGCCCGATACTTATAGGGCTATCACGAAAATCAATGTTGGGTTCGCTGACCGAAAAGCCAACAGAACAAAGGATTGCAGCTGGAATTTCTGCGGCAATATTAGGAATGGAACAGGGTGCAAACATAATTCGAACACATGATGTCAGTGAGACTGTCGATGCCGTTAAAGTCTTTTTAGCTGTGAAAAATAATGAGCTAAAATAGTGAACTAAATAAAATTGAAGAACACTAAGAAGAGCTGGTGGTTTAAATCCGTAAAGGAATGCTTGAGTGAGTAAAGAAAAAAAATATTTTGGAACAGATGGTATCAGGGGTAGGGTTGGTGAATATCCCGTTACACCTGACTTTTTCCTGAAGCTGGGCTGGGCAACAGGAAAAGTGTTTGCTGATATGCCTGGCAGCAAAATCCTGATTGGAAAAGACACGCGCATATCAGGCTATATGTTCGAATCAGCGCTTGAAGCAGGGCTTACCTCAGCAGGCGTTGATATCATGTTGCTTGGCCCGATGCCAACTCCAGCGGTAGCTCATCTCACCAGCACTTTTGCAGCCCAGGCAGGAATTGTTATCAGTGCCTCTCATAATGGCTTTGAAGACAATGGCATCAAGTTTTTTTCAGCACAGGGAACCAAACTTGGTAATGATATTGAATTTGCCATTGAGGAAGCCCTAGATTCTGAATTACAGACAGTAAGTTCAGATAAAATTGGTAAGGCGTCTCGAATATCTGATGCCAGCGGTCGTTATATTGAATTCTGCAAGGGTACGATAGATAACAGGATAAAGTTAAATGGTTTAAAAATTGTCCTGGATTGCGCCCATGGTGCCACCTATCACATTGCTCCTAATGTATTTAAAGAACTGGGGGCTGAAGTTATCGTTATTGGTAATGAACCAGATGGGTTAAACATCAACAGTAATTGTGGGTCAACCAGTACCCAGCAACTGTCAAAGGTTGTGATGGAAAATCAGGCTGATCTTGGTATCGCATTTGATGGTGATGGTGACCGGGTACAGATGGTGGATCATACCGGTAAAATCGTGGATGGTGATGAATTACTGTTCATAATTGCTTTGCATAAGCTCCGTGAAAATCCTGATAAACGCGGTGTAGTAGGTACCGTGATGAGTAATCTGGGTCTGGAAATTGCTCTGCAGGATCTGAATATCCCTTTCCGGCGAACATTAGTGGGTGACCGTTATGTCATGGAAGAGCTGAAAACCAGACAATGGCAAATTGGTGGAGAATCTTCGGGGCATATCATCTGCCTGGATAAAACCAGTACGGGTGATGGTATTGTTTCAGCACTGCAGGTATTAGAGGCCATGCAAATGATGGATAGCAGCCTGGCTGAATTAACTGCCAGAATGAATAAATTTCCGCAAACCATGATTAACGTCAGATTAAAGAATCCCAAAGCGCTGAACGGTAGTGAACAGATTCAGTCAGCTGTAAAAGATGCAGAATCAAAACTTGGAAAAGAAGGACGAGTTTTACTAAGGCCATCCGGAACAGAACCTGTGGTCCGGGTGATGGTCGAAGGGTCTGACGAAGCACTGGTTGGAAAACTCGCTGAAGATCTATCCCAAGTTGTTAGTAGGGAATTGGCCTGAATCCGGTTGCAAGTTACAGGCTTCTTGAGTAGTATTGGCGCCCTTTTTTGGCAGCGTTAAGCCTAATTGATATGCGTAATAACCTGGTGGTAGCAAACTGGAAAATGTATGGTAGCAAGGCCAGTGTTACTCAACTCCTGACTGCATTAAAACAAGGTATTGCCGTTGATACGGATTGGCAAACTGATATTGTGATCTGTCCTCCATCTCTTTTTCTGGAGCAGGTGCAGCAGGAACTTGCCGGGACCGTAATAGGTGTTGGTGCGCAAAATGCACATCCACAAACTCAGGGTGCTTATACCGGTGAGATAGCGATGTCGATGTTACGGGAATTTTCCTGTTCTCATGTCATTATCGGGCATTCAGAGCGAAGAGAAATCTTCAGTGAAAGCGATAGTTTTATTGCTGAAAAATTTATTGCAGCACAGGAAAACGGACTGATTCCAATTCTCTGTATTGGCGAGACTCAGGAACAAAGAGAACAGGGTCAGACAGAAACCGTAGTCCTGAAGCAAATTGAAGCGGTAATAGATGCGGCCGGTATTGCAGCATTTACAGATGCGGTTATTGCTTATGAACCGATCTGGGCAATAGGAACTGGTCTGACTGCGAGTCCTGAACAGGCTCAGGAAGTACACGTAACAATCAGATTAAAACTGGCGCAACTGGATAAAAGCGTGGCCGAAAATATCAGCATCCTTTATGGTGGCAGTGTCAAAGCCAGTAATGCGAAAGATCTGTTTAGCCAGACAGATGTGGATGGTGCCCTGGTGGGAGGAGCATCACTGGTAGCTGAAGAGTTTTTATCCATTTGTACGGCAGCCTGAGTAGAGCAGAAAAATTTAGCATATAAAATATAATGTTATAGACAACGAAAAAATAAAGCAGGAAACATTATGGAAACCTTAATAATCATCGTGCATGTCCTGGCTGCAATTGCAGTTACTGCACTGGTACTGTTACAACGCGGAAAAGGTGCAGACATGGGAGCATCTTTTGGTAGTGGCGCTTCACAGACCCTGTTTGGCTCATCAGGTAGCGGTAATGTACTGACCAAATCAACCTCTATACTGGCCACGGTATTTTTCATTACCAGCCTCAGCCTGGCTGTTATAGCCCGTCAGGCCGCCGATATGAGTGTTCTGGGGGGTGATTTAATCAGTGATATGGAACAGGTCAATACGGATATAAATACTATTCAGGCTGAAGCAGAAGCAAGCGAAATTGAAGATATCCCTGTAGTTGAAACAGGCAGCGATATTCCGGTTGCACCTGAGTAGGATTACAGAACATCCGAAAATTTTAGTCCGTAATATGAATTATTGCCGAAGTGGTGGAATTGGTAGACACGCTATCTTGAGGGGGTAGTGGCCTACGGCCGTGCCGGTTCAAGTCCGGCCTTCGGCACCAAATACATGATAAACAGGACAGGCATTGGAATTTTGGAAAAAGTCTGTCCTTGACCCTCAGCAGGCAGATTCTTATAATCACTGCCCTACCTGATGCTGGGTATCACAGAAGGTTCAGGGATAAGAATTGAGATGGTAAGTTGCGGGGTGGAACAGTCTGACAAGGGTTCGTCGGGCTCGCCATCCCAAGAAAGCCGAAGGTCGTAGGTGAAGCTGCGACCAGCTTGAAAAGTTTGATGATTTGTTGCGGGGTGGAGC
>JAYPJO010000217.1:1783-3615 GCA_038128465.1 Gammaproteobacteria bacterium | reverse complement strand
TTTGGGGGTAAAGCATTAAACCCACGACTCGATCGAGAAAGCGTCTGGCTTGCTGAGCTTCAACATGCTTAATATCCAGCTCGCCTGGTTCAGCAAATGCCTCTGCAATGGCTTTCTTGGTAATTTCATTAAACACGACGCGCTGATAGCGTTCTGGTTCACCGCCAATAGCCTGCTGTAAGTGCCATGCTATAGCTTCACCTTCCCTGTCCAAATCTGTTGCTAAATAAATCTTGTCAGATTGTTTGGCCAACTTCTTTAATTCACGAACTACAGATTCCTTGCCGGGTAAAATCTGATAATTGGCTTGCCATTTTTTTTCCGGATCAATCCCCATACGGGCGATTAGCTGTTCTTTGGCCTTTCGCGCTTTATGTATGACCTTTTGTTCCGGACTGAGTTTTCTGGTTTCTGCAGCGGCTTTAGCACGTGCTTTAGGATCAGTTGCGGAGGCAGAACCACTGGTAGGCAGGTCGCGTATGTGACCCACGCTGGACTTGACGATGAATTCATCGCCTAAATATTTATTTATCGTTTTTGCTTTTGCCGGAGACTCGACAATTACCAGAGATTTTTCCATTACAGCTCGATATTTTTCCTGATCACAACGTTATTACATACTTATCATGTAGTGCTTGGGGCGACATAAATAAAGGTTCACTGACCATTCTGTCAAGCATTAGTTAAGCCAAGCAAACCGGCAAGCAATCGAAATTGTCCGCTATCTTGTTGATATATATAGGTTAATTATCAGTTAAAAATAAATCAAAATTCGGATTACTTAGCGCAAAGCAGCAGACAGAACATGAAAACAGCTTGACGTTTTTCTGACAGTTGATCTAAACAGAAACTTCAACAGTCCAGTTGAAACTATCTTTCCGCTCTCCGGACTGTAACTGGCAAAGCCTTTCATAAAGTTGCTGCATTACTGGACCAACTTCATTTCCATCGGCATAAAACGAGTGCCAGTTACCATCAAGCCAGATTTTTCCTACCGGAGACAAAACGGCTGCAGTGCCACAGGCTGCGACTTCCTGAAAGCTGCTAATCTCTTCACGTAAATCTATTGCACGCGCTTCTGTCTGCATACCCAACTCCTGTTCTGCGATAGTCATGATGGAACGCCTGGTTATACTGGGCAAAATCGCAGCCGATTTTGGTGTGATCAATTTATTCCCTTCCTGAGCTATGATAATGTTTGCTGATCCGGCTTCTTCCAGAAAGCGGTGTTCAGCTGCATCTAGATACAAGGCCTCATTGGCTCCAATCTCTTTGGCCTTACGGGTAGCATAAAGACCAACCGGGTAATTGGCCCCAGCTTTTACATCACCCGTACCATGGGGTGCTGCACGATCAATATCCGAAACTGCCAATGTAATCAGGGACAATCCCCCACTTTTATAATAAGGTCCAACCGGAGATACCATTACTCTGAATTCGTAACGCTTGGCAGGTTTTAAACCCATGTTTTCACCAACGCCAATCAAGAGCGGACGAATATACAGGGATGCTCCACTGCCATAAGGAGGAATCCAGGACTGGTTGGCACGTACCGCCTCTCTAACACCATGTAAAAAAAGCTCCTCAGGTACAGACGGCATAGACAGTCGTTCAGCAGTAACGGCCATGCGCTGGGCATTCAGTTGTGGGCGAAATAATAATACCCTGCCATCTTTGGCTGTCTGTGCCTTGAGGCCCTCAAAACATTGCTGGGCATAATGCAGAGCCGGAGCGCCCTCATGAATTTGAATGTATTCAGAACTGAGCAGTTCTCCGGCAGACCATTGACCATTTTCATAATGTTTACGATTCTGATTATTATTTTCTGGCAA
>JAYPJO010000217.1:0-1773 GCA_038128465.1 Gammaproteobacteria bacterium | reverse complement strand
TAATCCGTTTTAGTATATTCAAAACCCAGGTTTTGCCAGTCCAGGTTCTGTTTGGCTGAAGCTAACACTCTCGTTACTCGATGAAATCCGAAAAAAACGCATTATAGCGACATGAATTACGATTCACACAAATTTTTTATCAGCTATTCTCCCGACATGCATTTTTATTTGCTAGCAAAAAGACGTCCTTCACCATAATATGGCGACTTTTTGATTCAGAATATCATTAAATAATGACGGGCAAAGACTATAACGCAGACTTCAGTCTGTTTGATATCGGAGCAAACCTGAGCCATGAAAGTTTTCGTGATGATTTTGATATCGTCATTTCCCGCGCAAAACAGGCCCGGATTGAAAATATCGTACTAACCGGAACGGATCTGGCAAGCAATCAGAGGGCTATTGAGATTTGCCAGCAATATCCTGATTATCTGTTCAGTACAGTTGGCTTGCATCCACATGAGGCAAGCACCTATACCGATGCAGATAAAGAGCAGTTACGGCTTCAGGCCAGTAACAAGTGTGTAGTCTCTTTAGGTGAAACCGGACTTGATTTCAATCGGAATTATTCGCCGCCCAGCGCTCAGGAATATGCTTTTACCGAACAACTGACTCTGGCAACAGAATTAAAACTACCAGTTTTTCTGCATCAGCGTGATGCCCATGATCGTTTTTTACCCATCCTCAAGGAATTCAGGGAACACCTTAGCCATGTGGTTGTACATTGTTTTACCGGTACCCAGGATGAATTATTTGACTATCTTGATATGGATTTGTATATCGGAATTACAGGTTGGATTTGTGATGAGCGTCGTGGCTATTCACTACACCCTTTAATTAAGGATATCCCGGAAAATCGTTTATTACTTGAGACAGATGCGCCCTACCTGCAACCCCGGAACATCTCACCGAAGCCAAAGACCAGACGAAATGAACCAGCAAATATCACTTATGTCCTCGCAATGGTAGCGCAATGTTTACAAAAACAGCCTGAAACTGTGGCAGAGCAGACAACTCGTAATGCCAGGGATTTTTTTGCATTATGAATTTTGCTATATTCCCGACCTTATGAAGAAAAGACGATTTCTACAGGCTTTAGTTGCGGGTGGTGCTGTATCCATAGTGTCTACCCGTTCCTTACGGCCACGTCTGGGTGAAAACAGAATCACCGTCATCCAAATCCTGACTCTTCAGTTGTACCGGTAGTTGAAGCCCCTGAAATTGAAAGCCCTTCCGGACTGATCATCGACCAGAATCCACCTGAACCCGAAGCTATTATCCTGGAAGAAACTGTTCTGGAAGCAGATTTCAAACATACCGAACGCGATGTTGATTTAAATGATCTGGAAGAAACAGAGATTGATGAGTACCTGGCAAAAATAAGAAACTTTGATGCTGATTTTTCCAACGATATCTATTTGCCTCTTGAGAAAAAGGAATTATTACGTAACACCATAAATCGCCTCGAACGGGTACAGAATTATGTTGGTCACGGCAATTTCAATCTTATAGGTTTCGACGAAACGCTTTTTTTCGCCCGAAACTATCATGCTATTGGCGCATTTGAAAAATCTGAGCTGGATTTTCTCGAAGAAATATTTTTCACTGACGCCAACCAGTATGGTTTTTTTTGGTGAAAAAGTGACACCTGACCTGACCTCAAGAATTCCGATCCCGGACTTGGTAAAGATAGAGGGCAGCGGTCATTATCTTCTGCTCAGAGCCCCTTCCTACAACCTGTATCAACAAATCAAGAATGACGTAGGGCAGGAT
>JAYPJO010000216.1:353-3650 GCA_038128465.1 Gammaproteobacteria bacterium | reverse complement strand
AAGGGTGGAAAATCTCTTAATTCCTCACCGCTTTCCGGTAACCATTCCCGGTAAATGTAATCAACTTCCGGAATATAGTCCCTGGAACCATGGTGCCTGATCACGGCACATCTGCCGGCAGGAATGGTCTTGGTGATGACTCCCTGTGGGTTATCAATAACCGGCTCATCAACCGAGACACATATATCCTGACGGTAGTCTTCGGGCAGGGTACTGGCCGGGTCGCTGTAATGAATGCCATAGGTGTCACCCTGTCCAGGTTTAATACCATTGGCTTTGCGCCATTCGATAAATTTTTTCGTGCTGTTATAGATCAGGTGCTCCGGGCCATGGTGCTCCAGAGTGGCAACCAGTGTTTCAGGGAAATTTATAATCTTGACGTCCATTGTGTGACTCCTTGGAAAGTGTTTACTGTCAACCAGGAGGTTAAAGGCCTCCCAGTCTGGTTTATTTTTGAATTCTCTGGGGCTTTGCTGTAGTGCTTTTTTAAAAGCCCTGCTGAATGATTCGGCATTTTCAAAACCACTATCGTAAGCAAGCTCTGTAATTTTTTTATCGGGACAAAACACCAGGTCTTTTGCTGCCCGTTTCAATCGCATAGCCTGAATTAATTCATAAACAGGAATGCCAGTATATGCACGAAATTGTCGGTGGAAATGAAAAAGTGAGAAATCTGCCAGTTGGCTCAATTGCTCTACAGTTATTGCGGTATCAATGTGCTTTTCAATGTAATCAAGTACCTTATTCATCCGTTGCTGGTAGGATGTCTGATAATCGGTTTTTTCTGCTTTCAATGCCATGCTGGGAAGATGTCACACCTCAGAAATAAAAACCTGACTGATCTTGCTCAAATGTGTATTTTTTAAAACAACAGGATCACTAAAACCATTTTAATTTTCTATCAGGCTTTCCTGGCAGGGTATAAAGCTGTACGGAACAATGATCTCTTCATTCAGTAGCGCCCGCCTCAGCATATCCAGTGCAACGGCACAGCTCATCACACGCACGATTGTACGGGAACGGTTTTTTAAAAGAATGCTTTGCACCCAGCAGCCTTGTCGGCTTGCCAGTGCAATACAGACTGTGCCGACCGGTTTTTCTTCAGTGCCGCCATCGGGGCCGGCTATGCCGGTAGTGGCCAGTGCAAATTCACTGTCACCCAGTTTTCGGCAATTGACCGCCATGGCTTTCGCGGTTTCGATGGAAACGGCACCGTGTTTATCCAGTGTTTCTGCACTGACATCCAGTATGTTTTTCTTGGCCTGATTAGAATAGGTGATCAGGCCCTGCTGCAGGTATTCTGAACTGCCCGGGAACTCAACCAGCTGGTTGGTCAGCATGCCACCCGTGCAGGATTCGGCAATACTCAGGCTTGATTTTTTCTCTGCCAGTAGTTCATGTACAGCCTGGGCTATCGATGGACAGTTTTCGGTAACAACAGCAGTACCAAGAATATTCTTAACTTCCTGGATAAAGTCAGGCAATTGTGCAATTGCCTCATCACCACGGGCAAACAGTTTGATTTCCACATGCGGTGCAGAAGGGCGATAGCCAAGTGTTATTCCCCGTGGCTTAGGGAGGGGGTCCAGTTTTTCTGCCAGAAAGGATTCGCCATGGCCCAGGGTCATTAGTTTGTGTAGTTGTGTTGCCTGGGACTGCTGAAAGGTTTCTTCAATAAAGGGGATAAATTCCTTTTCAACCATGACCTTGAATTCGATAGGCACGCCGGGGGTAAAAAATAACCAGGCATTGTTCAGTTTGGCCCGGAAGCCCGGTGCAGTGCCTTCCTGATTGTGGACCAGAATAGCTGATTCAGGCATCAGACATTGCTTGAACATGTTGTCGGGTATTTTGCGCCCCATTTTTTTGAACAGCTGAACCAGATGTTCATGCCAGCCTTTATCTTCAACCAGTTCTTCACCCAGAGCCCTGGCCAGTGCTTCAGCAGAAAGATCATCAGTCGTCGGACCCAGTCCGCCATTTACCAGAATGACATCGGCGTGGTGGCTACGTTCAATAAAGGTGTTGGCCAGGTCATCCATGCGGTCACCAACAGTAATACGGCGCTGCAACTCAATGCCATGATTCATCATGGTATCGGCAAACCAGGCAGCATTGGTATCAACAATCTGGCCGGAAAGTACTTCTTCGCCAGTACAAATCATTTCCAGTTTCATAGTCTGGATGATAGCAGGGAGCTTGTAGTGAGGAACAGAGGGAGTAAGCTGATAAAGCCGGTTTACTCGTCGTCTTCGAGGTCAGCGGCTATTTTTTTTAGTCGTTTGCCGGCTTCCTTGGAAACCACTTCGGGAATATCCATATCGCCATGCCAGCTAACCAGATCTTTTTCCTTGCCTTCCGTAATGAGTTCATTGCTCAGGGCAGACTGACCGGAGCTTGAATTCATACAACGGATACGAATCTGACGATCTTCTTCCTTCGCAGGTTCTTTTTCACCCTTTAGGACCAGGCCGGTTTCAAATAATACCCACTCTTCATCGTCAGACTGCCAGAAAGAGTGGCTTTCAGATTGCGCGGCCTTGAGTTCTGCATCAAGCTTGTCTTTTTCAGCAGTTGTCTCTTTTAATTCTTTGCGCACACTGACCAGGGCATTGTTGACTGCCTTGTTTTCACTGGCCTGGGTATTGGTTTTCTTTTTCAGATCGACGACCTGACGTTTGAGACGAACCGGATCGAGTTTTTTCAGATCCTTTAATTCCTTTTGTAACTGTTTGACTTCTTCCCTGGCTTTTTTGACGCTTGAAGAACTTTGGCTTTCGGTTTTTTCTTTGTCGAGGAGATTTTCCAGCCGTTCCATCTGCACTTCCTGCTGCAGAGCTTCGAAGTCAGCTTCTATATCGGCAAAGTGATGGAATTGTTTTTCCAGGTGCTCGAAATCTTTTTTCTGCTCGACCAGGTCAGCCTGCAGTTTTTTTACCAGTTTGTTTTCACGATCAAGTTTGGCAAGCAGATCTTTCTTTTCTGCTTCAAGCTGACTGATTTCTGATTTTAATATGCTGGTGTCGCGTAAGCTTTTAAGGCTGAGCGTAGTACTGGCCATAAATAAACAAGGGTTGTTGAATGCGCTAAGGTAAAAATCCGGCGCGCATTATACCACGAGTACTTATCTACTCAAGCTCAGCAGCCTGGGCTCTGATATCTTCCATCAAGGCATCAATACCGGAACGTCTGATAATGCTGCGATAGGTAGAGCGATATGAACTCAACAGGCTGACATCTTCAACAATGATGTCATAGATAAACCAGCCAGTGGGTCGCTGTCGCAGACTGTAGTCC
>JAYPJO010000216.1:0-343 GCA_038128465.1 Gammaproteobacteria bacterium | reverse complement strand
AATATCGGAATTGGTGGTATAGACCAGTGATGTCACGGTACCACGGTTGCCATCGGTTTCTTCACCGGTAATTTCCACGGTTTCATCGGTATAGGCATCCAGACGATCGATATAGGTATATTTCAGAATTTCGAAGAATAAAGCTTCAAACTCGGCACGCTGTTCACGGCTCATCTCGCGATAGTTCGCTGCCAGAGCGCTTTGCGCAATTGTGTTGGTATCAAAGGCCTCGGTCACAGCTACGTCTATGGAAGAACGGTCACGACTCAGGTCGAAATCAGGTTCACGCAGTATCTCAAATACTGAATCCAGCATGTTCTGTACGGTTTCAGTGGGGGTACTG
>JAYPJO010000215.1:0-3662 GCA_038128465.1 Gammaproteobacteria bacterium | reverse complement strand
GCCATAACCATGTGCACCCCGAACAACAATGATACGGCAGTCATAAGCAGCAGGTAATTCATACCGGCATCAGAACTTTCCGTACCAATAAAACTGACCAGGAAATAAATCGCTATGAGCAGCAAAATTAAATTCAGAAAGTGACGTCCCGGGAGAGTTAATGGTGTTCCACTGATTTTGGCGCTTAATTTCAGATAAGCGACCACCGAACCTGAAAAAGTCAGTGCTCCAATCAGAATACCCAGGTATATCTCAATATTGTGAATTGTCAGTTCTGCACCCGTGTATTCAGTGGAATGATCCAGGAAGGTACCAAAACCAACCAGTACAGCTGCCAGTCCGACCAGGCTGTGCAGGATGGCAACCAGTTCCGGCATCTGTGTCATTTCCACTTTTTTCGCCAGAATAAAACCGATAGCACCGCCCACAACAATACAACCCAGCATTAACAGATAGTTACCCGTCACAATACCGGTGATAGTCACAACCAGAGCAATAGCCATACCGGCCATGCCATAATAATTACCCTTGCGGGCCGTTTCCTGATGGCTAAGTCCACCAAGCGCAAGTATGAAGAGGATACTTGCGATGATATAAGCCATGGTGATGATTCCGTCAGACATCTAATACCCCTGATTATTTATTTATTGAAAATATCTTTCATGCTTACTTTCTGAACATTGCAAGCATACGTTGAGTAACCGCAAAACCACCAAAAATATTGACACTGGTGATCAGGATGGCAAATGCGGCTAGGTATTTGCTTAAATTATCCGGTGAGGATATTTGCAATAGTGCACCAATAATGATGATGCTACTGATAGCATTAGTGACACTCATCAAAGGAGTGTGTAAAGAAGCAGTCACATTCCAGATCACCATATAACCAACAAAGCATGACAGCACAAATACGGTGAAATGTGACATGAAGTCGGGTGGCGCAACTGAACCTATGGCCAGCAGCAAAATCCCTGAAACTGCAGCTGCCACCAACTGATTGAGGATGCTTTGCTGTTTTTCAGGTGACTCGGCTTTAAGTATGTTTTCTTTTTCCGGTTCTTTCTCCTGTACAGCAGTAAGACGTTGTGCCGGTGTTGGCCAGGTAATCTCTCCATCCTTTATAACTGTAAAGCCGCGTATCACTTCATCTTCCATATCAATCTGCATCTGACCGTCCTTTTCAGGCGTCATGTCTGTCAGCAGATGACGTAAATTGGTGGCATAAAGCTGACTTGCCTGTGCGGCCAGTCGTGAAGGCAAATCAGTATAACCAATTAGTGTCACGCCATGTTTGACCACAACTTTATCCTTTTCAGTAAGTTTACAGTTGCCACCCATTTCGGCCGCTAGGTCAACAATTACACTACCATCTTTCATGCTTTCAACCATGGCCTCAGTCCATAGTTCTGGAGCTGGTTTGCCAGGAATTAATGCCGTGGTGATGACAATATCTACATCCATCGCCTGTTCAGCGAAAAGCTCCATTTCTTTCTTGATAAATTCATCACTCATGACCTTGGCGTAACCACCCTCGCCAGAGCCATCTTCTTCTTCAAAATCGAGCATAAGGAATTCAGCATCCATACTTTCGACCTGTTCTTTAACTTCCGGACGAGTATCAAAAGCTCGCACAATTGCTCCCATACTCTTGGCAGCGCCAATGGCTGCCAGTCCGGCAACACCTGCACCAATAACCAGAACCTTGGCCGGGGGAACTTTACCGGCTGCTGTTATCTGCCCGGTAAAAAAGCGACCAAAATGCTGAGAAGCTTCAACAACAGCACGATAGCCACCAATATTGGCCATCGAACTGAGGGCATCCATTTTCTGCGCGCGTGATATACGTGGCACACTATCCATGGCAAGAACACTGCCACCCTGAGCCGATAGCTTTTCCATCAGCTCGGTATTGATGCCGGGCTGGATAAAGCTGATTAAGACCTGCTCTTTCCTCAATAACTCTACTTCATCTATAGCCAGTTCAGGATGGGATTCCGGCGGACGGACTTTCAGAATAATGTCGGATTTTTCCCAGACTTCCTTGCTGTCCGATATGATTTCAACACCTGCTTCCCGATAAGCTTCATCACTGAAATTTGCAGCCTGGCCTGCACCACTCTCAATGATGATGTCATAGCCAAGTTTTTGGATTAATTCAGCAACCTCAGGTGTTGTCGCGACGCGTTTTTCGCCTTCATGTATCTCTTTAGGAATACCAATTCGCATAAATAAAACCTGTAATTTCTAGTTAAAAAAGAGTGTATTTATCAGTACAGAGAAAATTATTTTTCAAGTCTGTAAAACTGTTTTGCTGTATCCGATTAACCGGTAACGAGACCCTACCATTAGTAGTGTTTTTTAGTAAAGCATTTATCTCTGACAAGACGATTTTTTTAAAATATCGATTTTAGGGATAATTCATTTTCTCAACGACTAAACACCAGCCCATCCATTTTTAAATTGTGATTAAGTTGGCTTCCACTATTTTAATCAAGCTCAATGTGTAAGGGCATAAACTGCAAAATTAACACCCAGTCGAATAGCAAGGTTAGCTTCTAACTGAGGATAACCAGGATCATCTGCACGCTGCCAGCCATCTGCTATATCATTATTAAAGGCAATCATCACAATCACTCTGCCTTGATCATCCAGAATGGCACGCCAGTGCGGCGTGTCTCCACCGGAACGATAACCCAGAGGTAGATACTGCCAGGTGGGTATCTGGGGTCTATCCTGCAAATCAAAGGGATAAGTGAATATAGGGTGATCCGCTGGCAAATCAACAATAGCGCGGTCCGGAAACACTCTGGACAATGTTCTGGTAAAGCCATTCCATTCATCCGGCCCATAGAAACTATCACAGAGTAAAAAACCTCCCTTAAGTAAATGCTCCCTCAGCTTTGCAGCCTGATAATCTGTCAGATTCCAGCTACCCACCAGGCCGGAAATAAGAAAAGGCCAGTTAAAGGCATCGTCTTCATCAAAGTTAACCGGCTGTTCTACAGCGCGAACATCAAGGTTTGTCAGACGGCTCAGCACACGGGCAAAAGTGCGGTCCCCAGTCGGGTAATCAACCGTCCATGCTGTGCCGCCCCTTAGCCAATTTCCTGGTCCACTGCCGAAAGGCCCCTGTTGATATTGCGGAAACATCAAACGCCCGATAACAAAACCACCGGGGGTCTGAAAGTCTGTGGGCAGTTCATTTCTTCTGCCCCAGCCGCGTTCCATACTGGGATATTCACGCCAGTCGGCCTGCGCCAATAATGTTGATGTCGGCAACAGTAAAACAATAATCATGGCCACCGTGTGAATCAGGGTGATTCCACCCCTCACTGGTGTGATGATCTGTTTAACTGTTTTTAAATACATCAGTAAAACTAAATGTTTGTTAATCAAGGCTTAATCTGAACCGGTATAAAAATCAGGCTGGTGTTTCTTAACAACAAGGGAATCACTTGCCCAGGCGTGACAGGAATCTATGACAAAAGGTTTATCTTTTTTAGCCCTTGCCTGGTCAGAAGTAACGGTATTTTCATCAGCCCTTCCCTTTTCTTTATCCCCAGTATCCCTGTTATTTCTTACTTTGAAAGGCATGACTGTCTGTATGGCAGCAGTCGCCATCGAAAACAGTAATTCTGTAATATGTGTACACCCCTCATTGC
>JAYPJO010000214.1:0-3683 GCA_038128465.1 Gammaproteobacteria bacterium | reverse complement strand
ACCCCATACAGCGTTATCAGCAGGACATAGCCCAGGAAATTCTGGTGCCGGATACTGCGCAATTAATGGCCGTTAATGAACTGCAATCCGTTTATGAAAATTTAATCAGAAATCGACGGCAGCGTCGGCACAAGGGTATGCCGGGTAAACTGTTATCAATATTTAACTCTAACAGGGTAAAGCCGGTTAAAGGCCTGTATTTATGGGGAGGTGTCGGACGTGGAAAAACCTATCTGATGGACTTGTTCTATCAGTGCCTGCCAGATGAGCGCAAATTACGCATGCATTTTCATCGCTTTATGCTGATGGTAAATAAAAGGTTAAATGAACAAACCCGTCTGAAAAACCCTTTACAGGCAGTTGCTGACTCTATCGCAAGCGAAGTCGATATTATCTGTTTTGATGAGTTTTTTGTTACAGATATTGGTGATGCCATGATTCTGGGTGGCTTGCTGGAAACACTATTTGAAAACGGAGTGGCCCTGGTGGCTACTTCCAATATTGAACCAGCACGACTTTATGAAAATGGCCTGCAACGCCAAAATTTTCTACCAGCTATCTCCCTGCTGGAACAACACACAAAAATCATTAATGTTGATGGAGGTGTTGATTACCGGCTGCGTAGTCTGGAACAGGCTGAAATTTATCATAGTCCATTGGATGATGAGGCAGAAGCCAATATGCTGGATAGTTTCAAGCACCTCAGTGCAGGCCTGAATACTTTTATAGACGGGACGATTGAAATACAGGGACGTGAAATCCCAAGCCGTTACCGTGCAGAAGATCTGGTCTGGTTTGATTTTGAGGCTATCTGCGGAGGTCCAAGAAGCCCGGCTGATTACATAGAGATTGCTCAGCTATTCCATACAGTGCTGGTCAGTGATGTGCCGTTGCTGGACGCATACAGTGATGACAAGGCCAGACGTTTTGTCAGTATGGTTGATGAATTCTATGATCACAAAGTGAAGCTCATTCTGTCGGCAAGTTCAAATTTAGAAGGCTTATATCAGGGAGAAGAGCTCAGCTTCGTATTTGAACGTACCAAAAGTCGTTTGCTGGAAATGCAGTCGCATGAATATCTGGCTATGGAGCATTCCCCATAATATGGGGTGAACACCTGAAGGCATGATGCTTTGTTAAATCGAAGTCTTTCCTTACTCATTTACTGATTATGTAATCTCCGTTATTTCGGCTGTTTTTGCCCTTCCTCTTACTCTTCAGGATATCCACCTGGATGATCCTCATTAGCATTGCTGTAAATTGCTCAGTGGACTCTGGATAAATGCAAGAATTAGCTTTTGCTTAATACTGCCGATAATAGGTGAAAAAGCGCGATGAGAGCTTGAATATCATCTGCTCCATCTGTAGAATTCGCGCTCCATTTGTGGCTTTGCCCGTTCAATATACGGAACTTGTAATAAAAAGCCCTTGAATGGAAAGGGTTACGGCAGGTTTACAGATAAATATAAAGCAGACTGACAAGCAGATGAAAACAATTTCAGCAAAAAAAGAAACAACGCAGAATGACTGGGTGCTGATTAATGCAGAAAATCAGACTCTTGGCCGCATGTCTGCAGAGATAGCACATCGCCTGCGTGGAAAACATAAGCCGGAATACACGGCGCATGTGGATACTGGTGACTATGTTGTCGTTGTTAATGCTGAAAAAGTAAAGGTTACCGGCAAGAAAGCTACCGATAAGCTTTATCATCACCACACTGGTTATCCAGGGGGCTTAAAAACTCAGACATTTAATGAGCTGATTGAACGTAATCCTGAAGAAGTTATTCGACTGGCTGTTAAAGGTATGTTGCCCAATACGCCTTTAGGCAGAGCAATGTTCCGAAAATTAAAGGTTTATGCCGGTAGTGAACATCCCCATACTGCACAGCAACCCGCTCAATTAAATTTGTAACAGGTAATTAAAGCATGGCTGATACACAATATTACGGTACCGGGCGTCGGAAAACATCGACAGCAAGAGTGTTTTTAACACCAGGTAGCGGAAATATAACTATTAACAGAAGAAGCCTAGAGTCTTATTTTGGTCGTGAAGTAGCCCGCATGATTGTGCGGCAGCCTCTGGAGCTTCTGGAAGTGTCAGATAAATTTGATGTTAAAGTCAGTGTTGCAGGTGGCGGCAGCTTTGGCCAGGCAGGTGCTATAAGACATGGCATCACACGTGCATTGATGCAGTACGATGAAGAAAATCGTACACCATTACGTAAAGCCGGTTTTGTAACCCGTGATTCACGTGAAGTTGAACGCAAAAAAGTTGGCTTACGCAAAGCACGCAAGAAACCACAATTTTCAAAACGTTAACAGATATTATATTTTTCAGGAAAACGCTGGGGCATATTATGCTCCGGCGTTTTTTTTGGCTTTGATTAGTGTCGGTTATGGGTTTACAACATGGTTTTCATCTTGAAAAAAAAGCCTTTTTTTAGTAGCATGCGCGCAGTTTTCAGCCCTGCCATACAAGGTAGTGTCTATTATCCTTTCTCAAGCGTTTCCAACAGGAGATTTTCATCGTGAGTGGCGGTTCCAACAGCAACAATCGCAGACGTTTTTTAATTGGCAGTACCTCAGTTGTGGGGGCGGCAGGGGCCGTTGGCGCAGCTGTTCCTTTTGTAGGTTCCTGGAATCCAAGTGCCAGAGCCCTGGCTGCCGGTGCACCGGTAACTATTGATATCAGCAGGCTGGAAGCAGGTGAATTATTGGGTCCGATGCCAGCATGGCGTGGTCAGCCAATTTTTGTAATCCGTCGTGATCAGGAAACGCTTGATAACCTGGAGAATTTTACAGATCACCTGTCTGATCCCGATTCAGAAAGTGATCAGCAGCCTGAATATGCGCAAAATGCCTACCGTTCAGTCCGTCCGGAAGTGGGTATCTACATAGGTTTGTGTACTCACCTGGGATGTTCTCCCCAGATTAATTCTGAAGTAGCTCCACAGGAATATGACCCTGACTGGAAGGGCGGGTTCTTTTGCCCATGTCATGGTTCCATGTTTGACCTGGCTGGCCGAGTGTATAGTGGTGTGCCAGCTCCGGATAATCTCGTTGTACCACCTCACTCTTATGAGACTGATAATGTCATTGTGATAGGTGTAGATGGGGAGAATTCATAATGAGTGAAGAAGCAACAACAACTGATATGAACCAAGCGAAGAAAAATTCCTTTATGGCATGGATTGATGCCCGATTGCCTGTAACTGAGGCCATTGAACGGCATATGACCAAATACTATGCGCCTAAGAACTTTAATTTCTGGTATGTGTTTGGCGTATTATCACTGCTGGTCCTTGTAAACCAGTTGCTAACGGGTATCTGGCTGACCATGAATTATGTCGCCAGCGCCGATGGCGCCTTTGCCTCTGTTGAATACATCATGCGAGATGTGGATTATGGCTGGATATTGCGTTATCTCCATTCGACTGGCGCATCAGCCTTTTTTGTAGTGGTTTATCTGCATATGTTTCGCGGGCTAATGTATGGCTCTTACCAGAAACCGCGTGAGCTCATCTGGATTTTCGGCATGACCATATACCTGGTGCTGATGGCCGAAGGATTTATGGGCTATGTGCTGCCCTGGGGTCAAATGTCCTACTGGGGCGCCAATGTCATAGTATCCCTGGCGGGCGCTATCCCCTTTGTTGGTGAAGACCTGATGGTGTGGAGAC
>JAYPJO010000213.1:0-3693 GCA_038128465.1 Gammaproteobacteria bacterium | reverse complement strand
CTGCTGAACTGATTCATTATGCGATGAAACGGTTGCACTCTGGCCAAAGCAAAGGGCTGGTATAAATAATAAGAATGATAAGACAGTGCTTATTGATGATTTTTTGGGATTAAATTTGAGCATGTAATGTATTGATTTAAATGAATATCTACAGACGAGAGGATAAACCAGCCCCTTGCAAAAGTAAGTAGAGAAATATGAAAAGAAAAAGGAGTATTTAATTGAAAAATCCATGGAAACCCCTGGATAGCAGGCTTGTGTATAGTAACCCCTGGATTCGTGTGCGTGAAGATGAGGTATTAACACCTCATGGTGAGCCCGGCATTTATGGTGTTGTGGAGGCCAAACCGGCACTTGGGATAGTGACGCTTACCGCAGACCTGTCTACCTATCTGGTGGGTCAGTATCGTTATACGCTTGATACCTATAGCTGGGAAATCCCCGAAGGCGGCGCTGAGGAAAATGAAAGTCTGCTACAGGCGGCCCAGCGAGAATTGCTGGAAGAAACCGGCCTGCGCGCGACAAAGTGGATCGACCTTGGAGAAATCTATACCAGCAACTGCTTTACCAATGAAAGAGGCTACATTTTTATTGCAGAAGAGTTATCCCAGGGTGAAGCACAGCCGGATCCTACTGAACAGCTGGTATTGAAAAAACTGCCTTTTATGGAAGCCTGGCAAATGGTTCTTAACCAGGAAATCAAGGACTCACTGGCAATAACCGGTCTCATGCGTGCCTATCACTATCTACAACAAGCAGGCAGAATTTAGCTCACAGCGCAAGTAAATGCCCGTTTATTTCCGGGTAAATTTCAAACTGTCGCCATCAAGCTCAACAAGTATCGTATCGCCCGGTGAGAAATCACCTGTCAATACACTCTGTGCCAGGGGGTTTTCCAGCCAGGTCTGGATCGCCCGTTTCAGCGGACGGGCACCATAAACCGGATCAAAGCCCAGAGTAGCCAGTTTATCCAACACGCCATCGGCAACTTCCAGTTTAAGTTCATTTTCCTGCAATCGCTGATCCAGTAATTCCAGCTGAATTTCAGCAATGCCTTTAACCTGTTCAAGTTCAAGCGGATGAAATACCACCTGCTCATCAATTCGATTAATAAATTCCGGTCTGAAATGTTTTGCCACCACTTCAAGCACTGCATTTTTTACAGAACTGTAGGATTTATCATAAGCAGAATCTTCACTCATCATGTCCTGAATCCGGTCTGAACCCAGGTTCGATGTCATCACAATTACAGTATTGCGAAAATCCACTGTACGTCCGTGACCATCAGTTAAACGCCCATCATCCAGCACCTGCAGTAAAATATTGAATACATCCGGATGCGCTTTTTCTACTTCATCCAGTAATAAGACCGCATAAGGTCGACGCCGTACTGCTTCAGTCAGATAACCGCCCTCTTCATAACCCACATAGCCGGGAGGTGCTCCTATCAGGCGCGCCACTGAATGCTGTTCCATGAATTCAGACATATCAATGCGCACCATAGCATCTTCGGTATCAAACAAAAATTGCGCCAGTGCTTTACACAATTCTGTTTTACCAACACCGGTAGGTCCAAGAAACAAAAATGAACCATTGGGACGGCGCGGATCAGACAGGCCCGAGCGTGAACGTCTGACTGCATTGGCCACAGCATCAACTGCTTCATTCTGACCGATTACACGATCGTGCAAAGCCTCTTCCATACGCAGTAACTTCTGCTTATCACCTTCCAGCATCTTCGACACTGGAATACCGGTTGCTCTGGAAACCACAACAGCAATTTCTTCATCCGTAACCTTGTTACGCAGCAGTTTCATTTCTGTGGTATCTGCGTTTGCAGCATTTTCCAATTGCTTTTCAAGCTCCGGGATAATGCCATACTGTAATTCCGACATGCGGGTTAAATCCGATGCACGACTGGCTGCTTCCAGATCAATTCTGGCCTGCTCAAGTTCACTTTTAATTTTTTGTGAACCCTGTACTGTGACTTTCTCAGCACGCAGTATTTCATCCAGGTCGGCAAACTCGGCTTCCAGTTTTTCAATATCAGCCTCAAGTTTTTCCAGCCCTTTCTGGGAAGCCTGATCGGTTTCCTTTTTAAGCGCTTCACGCTCAATTTTTAATTGAATCAGGCGTCTTTCCAGGCGATCCATTTCTTCCGGTTTGGAATCGATCTCCATTCTGATCAGGCTGGCAGCCTCATCAATCAGATCAATGGCTTTATCAGGTAATTGCCTGTCAGTGATATATCGTTGCGACAGTTTTGCAGCTGCAATGATGGCTGAATCTGTTATATTCACCCCATGGTGAACTTCATAGCGTTCTTTGAGTCCGCGCAAAATGGCAATGGTGTCTTCTTCAGTCGGCTCATCAATTAATACTTTCTGAAATCGTCGCTCCAGGGCAGCATCTTTTTCAATATATTGTCGGTGTTCATCCAGTGTTGTCGCACCCACACAGTGAAGTTCTCCACGTGCCAGTGCAGGTTTTAACATGTTACCGACATCCATGGCTCCTTCTGCCTTGCCGGCACCGACCATGGTATGAATTTCATCAATAAACAGAATGACGGAACCTTCCTGCTTAGCCAGTTCATTGAGCACAGCTTTCAGACGTTCTTCAAACTCACCGCGGAATTTGGCACCAGCTATCAGTGCCCCCATGTCAAGGGACAGTATGCGCTTGCCTTTCAGACCTTCAGGTACTTCACCATTGACTATGCGCTGGGCCAGGCCATCAACAATGGCTGTTTTACCAACACCCGGCTCACCAATCAGTACTGGGTTGTTCTTGGTACGACGTTGCAGTACCTGCACGGTTCGACGAATTTCATCATCCCTACCTATCACCGGATCAAGTTTTCCCTGTTCGGCTTTTTCAGTCACATCAACTGTATATTTCTGCAAGGCCTGATAACTGCCTTCAGCTTCCGGATCATCCACAGCATCTCCACCACGCAGATTTCTGATGGCATTTTCCAGGGCTTCTTTGGATACCGAAAAGGAATTCAGTAATTTACCCAGGTCACCTTTGTACTGCATGGCAGCAAGTAGCACACTTTCGCTGGATATATACTGATCATTATTTTGCTGCGCCAGTTTGTCAGCTACATTCAGCATCCTGCCCAGCTCTGGTGAGATGTTCACATCACCGTCAGAGTCAGGCATCACCGGCAGCTCATTCAAAATACTTTGCAGGCCCTGCTGAACTTTCTGGATGTCAAAACCGGTTTGCATTAACAGAGGTCTGATAGAGCCACCCTTCTGATCAATTAATGCAGAAACCAGGTGCACTGGCGCAATCTGGTTATGGTCCTTGCCCACAGCCAGAGACTGCGCATCTGCCAATGCCAGTTGTAATTTATTTGTCAGTTTATCCATACGCAAACTGCATACCTCACTACAAAATCTATCTACTGCTATAGTGTAGTAAGTGGGGGTGGAAGCAGTTGATTCAAGTCAGCGGGTTAAACAAATGAGGCTGGATATGCGTCCAGTATCTTTATCTCTTCGGTAGGAATGAAAATTTTCTGAATCACAATAGGTGCATCTTATCTGGTAATCAATCGTTTTCAGGCCGGCATGTTGCAGACGAATTCTTGCCAGCTCATAGAGGTTTGCCATCCATTTACCGGTTTTTTTACCTGGTAAAAATGCTGATGGTTCCTTTAGGACGGCAATGCGAAATATATAT
>JAYPJO010000212.1:2797-3694 GCA_038128465.1 Gammaproteobacteria bacterium | reverse complement strand
GATGCAGATAAGCTATACCAACGACCCGGATGCAGTATCCAGTGATTTTGTCGGTATGCGTGAAGCTGCAACTCTGGATGCAACTGCAACCAAGGTTCAGGGTAAAAACATGGTACTTTACCTCTGGTATGACAATGAATTCGGCTATAGCAATCAGGTTGTACGCATGGTTTCTAAAATGGCTGGCGTGAACTACCTGACTTATCCTGAAAATGAGGATATGCAAAGTTAGCCCGTGATGCATATTGGCGTTTTTTTAAAAAAATCTAAAAAAACTATCAATATCCTGTCTAGGGCAATGACATAGACTGTGAGGTTGGCATATAATCCCCCTGCAATTTTTAGGGGCAAATTCTGTCAAGCAAGTACTAAACGAATACTTAACGAGAAAGTAGTTTGAACGTCGATTTATTTCCACTGGTTTTATATTCTGCCATAGTCATTGTTGTCATCCTTGCCTTAACAGGTGTATCACATTTGCTGGGACAAAAACGCAAAGATCATGCGACTGAAGAAGTCTATGAATCAGGCGTATTGTCAGTTGGTTCTGCCCAGTTAAAAATATCAGTCCCTTTCTATCTTACCGCTATCCTGTTTATTATTTTCGACCTGGAGGCAGTCTTCCTGTTTGCCTGGGCTATCTCTATCAGAGAAACTGGCTGGCTTGGCTACGCTGAAGTTTTCATTTTTATTGCTATTCTGATCGCCGGTTTGATCTATTTATGGCGTTCTGGTGCTCTTGAATGGAGAACCAAGCGTCAACAAGACGATCGCTTTCATACTATCGGTGAAGGCGGTGTCGTTAATATCGGTGTAAAAAAAACAACATCAAAAGAAACTACTGAGCATGCTCACGGGAGTGCACATTAATGAGCTGGGAACTGGTTAACCCTGAAG
>JAYPJO010000212.1:0-2787 GCA_038128465.1 Gammaproteobacteria bacterium | reverse complement strand
ATACCTATTCACCCAGTCCGGGAATGAACCAGTTTGATGATTACATTCGCAAGAATGTGATCATGACCACGCTTGAAGACATGCTGGCCTGGAGTCGTAAAAACTCCCTGTGGCCTTTTAACTTTGGCCTGTCATGCTGTTATGTAGAAGCCGCCACAGCCATTTCCAGTCGTCATGATATCGCCCGTTTTGGTGCTGAAGTCTTCCGCGCCACGCCGAGGCAGGCAGACATGATTATTATCGCCGGTACAGTATTCAGAAAAATGGCTCCGGTCGTACAACGTTTGTATGAACAGATGATGGAACCCCGCTGGGTGATTTGTATGGGCTCATGTGCCAATTCAGGCGGTATGTACGATATTTATTCAGTTGTTCAGGGTGTGGACAAATTTTTACCTGTGGATGTGTATGTTTCGGGATGTCCACCGAGACCGGAAGCATTATTACAAGGTTTAAATCTGTTGCAGGATTCCATTGGCAAAAAACGTCGCCCAGTAAGCTGGGTGATTAATGATCAGGGCATTTATGAGCGTGAGAAGAATGTTATTCAGCGTGAAGCCCGTCTTAAAGACAGAATAGCCGCGACCGAATTAAGAAGTCCGGACGAAACATAATTAATTAATAGAAACGGGAAGATTTTGAGCACAGCAAGCGCCTCATTAGAGCAAACTACGGCTGAAACTCCGGCGGTCATTACTGAACTTTATAACAAGTTCGGTGAATCTTGTTTTGTTCAGCAACATACTGCAGAGGGCATGCCTACAGTATGGTTGGCGCGTGAAAAACTTCTTGAGGTGCTCAAGTTTTTGCGTGATGACTACAAGCCAAGCTATGAGATGTTGCTTGATGTCACTGCAATTGATGAGCGGTTGAGAGTACACCGGGGTGGCCAGCCTGACAGTGACTTCACGGTGGTTTACCAGCTTATTTCCTTTTCAGGAAATTGCGACATCCGACTCAAGGTGGCCTTACAAGAAAATGATGCTAAGGTGCCGACAATTATCTCCTTATGGCCGGCAGCAAACTGGCATGAACGTGAATGCTGGGATATGTTTGGCGTGGAATTTGAAGGGCATCCAAACTTAAGTCGTATTTATACTCCGCCAACCTGGGTGGGGCATCCACTAAGAAAAGATCATCCGGCCAGAGCTACTGAAATGGATCCTTACCGTCTGGATGACGATATTGTTGACACTGAACAGGAAGCCCTGAAATTCAGACCTGAGGAATGGGGTCTGGAACGTAAGTCTGATACCAGTGAATTCATGTTTCTAAATTTTGGTCCAAACCATCCGGCAGCTCATGGTGTTATCCGCTTTGCACTGCAGCTAGACGGTGAGTATGTGATGGATGTGGTTCCTGATGTGGGTTATCACCATCGCGGAGCTGAAAAAATGGGAGAACGCCAGACCTGGCATACTTATATTCCCTATACCGATCGAATCGATTACCTCGGTGGGGTTATGAACAACCTGCCATATGTCATGGCTGTCGAGAAAATGGCGGGCATCGAAGTGCCTGAGCGCGTGAAAGTTATCCGCATTATGCTGGCAGAATTTTTCAGGATTTGTAGTCATCTTCTGTTTTTTGGCACCTGGGCTGTGGATCTGGGGCAGTTATCACCCCTGTTCTATGCCTTTGTGGACCGTGAGAAAGCTTTCAATATTATCGAGTCAATCACGGGTGGCCGTATGCATCCAAGCTGGTTCCGTATTGGTGGTGTGGCCCAGGATCTGCCTAATGGCTGGGATGTACGGGTACGTGAATTTGTCGATATGTTCCCCAAAAAACTGCAGGAATACAACAAGATGGTTATGGCCAATACCGTTATCAAGCAACGGACTGTGGGTGTTGGAAAGATGAACACTCAGGATGCTTATGACTGGGGTATGACCGGAGCGGCGCTCAGAGCAACTGGCCTGGAATGGGATTATCGCAAAGACCGACCCTATTCAGGCTATGAAAATTTTGATTTTGAAGTACCAATTGCTGTCAATGGTGACTGTTATGATCGCTGTGCAGTTCGCGTGGAAGAAATGCGCCAGAGTTGCGAGATTATTCGCCAGTGTCTGGAGAATATGCCATCCGGTCCTTACAAGTCTGATCATCCTCTGACGACTCCGCCTATTAAAGAAAAAAGTAAGCAGGATATTGAAACCCTAATTGACCACTTCTTGAGCGTGAGTTGGGGGCCGGTTATGGAACCCACTGAGGTATCCATGGCTATCGAAGCAACTAAAGGTATTAACTCCTATTATCTGATTAATGATGGTGGCAGTGGTTCATACCGGACAAGAATAAGAACACCGTCCTTCATTCATATTCAGGCAATCCCGTTTCTGAGTCGTGGTTTGATGCTGGCTGACTTTACAGCTGTAGTGGCAACGACAGACTTTGTAATGGCTGATGTGGATAAATAGGGTCAATCAGGATAGGCAGAACAATCAGTATAAGTAAAGTTATTCAGATTTGAGATTCGAGTAAAAACAGAAAAGAAGATGAGCAATATTATTGCCAGTACAGCCCCTAAAGCACGGCAACTGACTGCAGAGGAAATTCATGAGATAGAGCATGAAAAAACGCACTATCCCTATGCCCAGGCGGTTGGTCTTGAAGCGCTGAAGATTGTCCAGAAACACCAGGGCTGGGTGTCGGATGAGAGCCTGCTTGCGGTTTCCCGATATCTGGACATTCCCCCGGACGAGCTTGAAGGTGTCGCCACATTCTTCAACATGATATTCCGTCGTCCAGTGGGCACAAATGTCATCCTCCTATGTGACAGTGTTG
>JAYPJO010000211.1:0-3705 GCA_038128465.1 Gammaproteobacteria bacterium | reverse complement strand
GGCAGCAACTGTGCCATTCTGGCCGGCACGACCGACATGCAGAGGCTTGGTCATGCTGCCAAAACTGACCCGAATACCCGAAGCCGAACTGGCCGCTATCGCCAACATATGTGCCGTCTGTTCAGCATTCAGCTGCAGAAGTTTGGCTACCGCGCTTGCCGCGCCAAAGGTCCCTGCCGTGGCTGAAGAATGGAAGCCTTTTTTGTAATGGTCGGGATGTATGGCTTCGGCAATCTTGCATTCAACTTCAAAGCCGGTAAGAAAAGCTTCCAGGAACTGTTTACCATCAATACCTTCACGTTCACCGGTTGCCAGCGCAGCCACCATCGGCGGGATGGTGGGATGTGTCAGCAAGCCAAAAATTCTGTCGGCACTGGTTGCCAGTTGCGTATCATCCCAGTCCAGGGCATGACCACTGGTGCCATTAACCAGGGCAGCAGCGGCGGCACTGGTCTTGTAAGGTTTTTTACCGAACACGGTTGCATCCTCACGGGTATCTGTGCCTTGCAGATACTCATGCAATATTGTGCCCGCTGGCTGGGTGGATCCGGCCAGCATCACAGCAAGACCGTCAATAATGCAACGCTTGGCTATGTTGATGGCTTCTTCCGGAAAATCCTCGTATCGGATGTTTTGAATGAAAGCAACGACTGCGTGGCTGACAGTATCATTCTGGCTGGGTTCATAAATCATAAAACTTCAACTTATACTGATTTGGGTGGCAGGATTATGCCACAAGGATGACTCAGGGTTATAAAACCGTTCTCACATGGTGGGATCGGCTTCATCGGCCGGCATATAAAAATTTATACGTGCGCCGCTGAACACCCCAGCGTTATAGCGAATATAATGCAGGCCCTCGATGGCATGCGCATAGCGCAGAGGTCCGACATCAAGCGGCAGCAGACCCAGTTCGGCAATAAGCTCTTTTACCCTGTTTTTTGCATCGGCATCATCGCCGGCAACAGGCACGCTCACCGGGCCACCGGCCAGCTCAGGGTTGAGCATGGTGTAATCACCCAGGGAGCTTAATGCCTTGACCACAAAGGCATCCGGAACCAGTGCCTGAATGCGCTCGGCATTGGAATCATGAAAGGCAAAATCACGCAATCCATCCTCTTCCACAATGCGAGGGTTGGTCGGATCAATGATAATACGTCCGGATAAATCACCCAACCCGGTAACCACAACCTCGACAACATCCCAGGGCACTGCCAATACGATGATCTCAGCCTGCTGTGCAGCTTCCAGAGGTATAGCAGCACTGGCATTTACCCCGGAAAGATTTACCAGTTCCTGGACATCGGAACGTTCCGGGCTGCGGGAACCATAGATAACTGTGTGCCCCAGCCCGGAAAAACGCTGCCCCAGTGAGGAGCCAACATTACCCGTGCCGATAACAGCAATGGTGTCGGCATAGGCCGAAAGATTTCCGGCTAAAGTGAATAAAAGAACGTATACAGTCATAAATAATTGTCGGCACATAATGTAATTTCCCTTATCGAAGGATGAGTTAGCCCCTGTTTTTCCCATGAATGTCTGCATGAGATTCCGGAGAATGAGGGTAACCTGATTATCGCCCATGGGCAAATAGAGGCACTGTCATTGATCCATGCTTTAAATATACCCTAACAGCAACAGGCTTAATTGCGTGTATGATTTAAGCCAGACATACTTATAAAAAAAATAACAGGCCTCCTTAATCATGAGTCTCAAAAATACTGCCGAGAATTACGGTCTGATTGCCAAATGGTTCCACTGGGGAACGGCCGTTTTGTTCCTGTTCTCTTACGCCTTTATTTATTACGAAATCTGGTTTACTCCGAGACGACCGCCACCAGGCGTTGAACCTGATCCCGTTTACTGGTTCACGCTGCAGGTTCATTTGTCCATCGGGATGACTTTATTTGTATTAATTGCGCTGAGAATTTTCTGGAACTTTATGAATCGTAACATGCCCGCTGAAGAACCCGGTACAAAACTGGAGCACTGGGCTACTCGTGCCGGGCATTATGCCCTGTATGCAATCATGATAATCATGCCCCTCACAGGGTATGTAGGGACGGGGAATGACACACATTTTTTCTTTTTATTTAATATCCCAAGGTTTCAGGATACACCGCTGTTCTCACTTATTGGCGACAATCTGGGTATGACCTTCGAGGAATTGGAAGTGTATATAGATTTTGTCCACAAGCAGCTTCTTGGTATCTGGGTCACACCCATACTACTGGCTGTACATGTCTCGGCTGCGCTCTGGCACCATTACGGCAAGAAAGACCGGACAATTTATAAAATGACAAATAACAAAAACCACCCTGAAATAAATGAATAAAACAAAACGTACAGAAATTTTCACTCGCCTGCGGGCAGAAAACCCCAATCCTACAACCGAATTAAAATTTTCATCTCCCTTTGAATTACTGGTGGCAGTAACGCTGTCTGCACAATCAACTGATGTCGGCGTTAACAAAGCCACTGACAAACTGTTTCCTGTTGCCAATACACCAGAGCAGATTTATGCCCTGGGTGTTGAAGGATTGAAAAAATACATCAAGACCATAGGCCTGTTTAATAACAAGGCAAAAAATATCATTGCTGCCTGCAAGATCCTGATTGAGGAACATGAATCTCAAGTACCGGAAGACCGCGAAGCACTCGAAGCCCTCCCTGGTGTTGGCAGAAAAACGGCCAATGTCATACTGAACACTGCCTTTCGCCACCCCACGATGGCCGTCGATACCCACATTTTCCGGGTATCCAATCGCACGGGTATTGGCCCTGGCAAAAATGTACTGGAAGTAGAAAAAAAATTACTAAAGTTTGTGCCTGAAGAGTTTTTACTGGATGCCCATCACTGGTTAATACTGCACGGGCGCTATACCTGCGTAGCCAGAAAACCACGATGTGGATCGTGCGTGATTGAAGATCTTTGCGAGTTCAAGCAGAAGCAGATTGAATGACGTTAAAGATGAATTAAAGATCAGCTTGCGGACAATTTTTGCCATTAACTGATTACAATAATCCCTATCAACTTTCTAGAAGAGTTATCTGCTCAATATTTATACAATAAGCAATCCTTTTCAATAGATTCACAATATTTTGAAAAAAATTATCTCAGAGCCAGCGTCCTGACAACTTTGTCCGATTCCAATTTTTCCTGATTCAATAAGTGGCAATTCTTCTCTGCGCAAATAGATTTCCGGTTGATTTTTCTGGTTTATATAAGTGCCATTAGTGCTATGATCAGACAAGATAAACTTTCCCCGTCGGTAAATAATCCGACAATGATCACGTGAGGCAAATTTGCTAGCAATAAGAAGTGAAGACTCTTGATGATGTCTGCCGATTAAAAAAGGTGTATTACTGAAATTAATCTGCACTATTTTGCTTTTATAGCTCAATTCTAACAATTGATAGGTACTACTTTTGGTGAACTCAAAATTACCAACATGTTGGGTTACACCAGAATTACTCCGAATTGGTGTGGTTTCCCAAAATAAGCGATAAATAATAGTTTTATTACTGTGTCCTTTTAACACCACTTTGTCGTATTCAGAATAGTTATAGTGGAAATTTTGTGACAACTTGCTCCGGACAGATTCAGTTATCAAAATCTTGCCACGATTGGCGATCGAGGTTAAATATGCTGCATTATTTACCGTTTCACCGAATAAATCGTCTGCTTTTTGCAAGACTTCACCG
>JAYPJO010000210.1:3233-3709 GCA_038128465.1 Gammaproteobacteria bacterium | reverse complement strand
GCTGTGCTCAATGAGTTCCTATGTCGGCTTTCCTCGAGCTGAAGCCTACGGCGCTTCGAAAGCAGCTATGGCCTATTTCCTGAATGCGCTGCGTGCCGATATCAGAGGCATCGATGTTATTCCAGTGTACCTGGGGTTTGTGGATACCCCGATGACTGAACAAAATGATTTTCCCATGCCATTTATCATAAAACCTGAACAGGCGGCACAGGGAATATTAAAACGCCTGGGTAGGCGCCCTTTAAAGATAAATATCCCCTGGCGCTTACATGCAGTACTGAGCTTCTTCAGTCGATTTCAGAAGCTGTGGTATTCGCTTGTTATCCCAGGGTTACGTCGTAGTAGGAGTGCAGCCTGATGAGAATAGCAATCATCGGAAGTGGTATTTCAGGCATGACGGCTGCTTATAAGTTGTCGCAACAGCATGAGATTACCCTGTTTGAGGCTGGTAATAGATTGGGCGGTCATACAGCAAC
>JAYPJO010000210.1:0-3168 GCA_038128465.1 Gammaproteobacteria bacterium | reverse complement strand
ATTGTGTTTAATGACTGGACCTATCCGGAATTTATTGCCCTGATGAAACAACTGGGTGTTGCCAGCAAACCAACACAGATGAGTTTCAGTGTCAGTGATCAAATCTCTGGCATAGAGTATGCCGGTACAAATTTAAATACACTGTTTGGCCGGCGTAAAAATCTGCTTTCTCCAACGCACTATAAAATGCTCAGGGAAATTCTCAGATTCAATACGACAGCAGAAAAACACCTGGAAGCATATGGAATGCAAAAAAGCGGGATAACACTGGGTGAATACCTCGAGCTTTATTCCTATTCGGACAGTTTTAAAAACCTTTACATCGTACCAATGGGTTCAGCAATCTGGTCATCCCGTCAAAGTGACATGCTAAAAATGCCACTAGAGTTTTTTGTAAAATTTTTCCGCAACCATGGTTTGCTGAATATCAAAAACAGGCCTCAGTGGCGGGTTATTGAAGGCGGCTCAAGTAGCTATATTGAACCGCTAATTGCGCCATTTAAGGAAAATATCCGTTTGAATACTCCGGTTATAGACGTTAAACGGCTGGGGACAAGCGTGAGAGTTGACACCAAAGATGGTACTGAAGAATTCGATCATGTGATATTTGCCTGCCACAGTGATCAGGCGCTGGGCTGTCTTGAAGATGCCAGTGTGCAGGAACAGGAAATACTGGCAGCAATTCCCTACAGCAAAAATGAAGTGGTGTTGCATACAGATATCAGTGTGTTACCAAGAACCAGGCGCTGCTGGTCAAGCTGGAATGTCAGCCTGGGCGCGGAAAATGAAATTCCCTGTTTGAGTTACAACATGAATATTCTGCAGGGCATCGAATCTGACACTACCTTTTGTGTCACCCTGAATCAGACTGAAATGATTAATCCGGACAGGATTATTGGCGTATACCATTATGACCATCCGATTTTCAGTGCCAAAGGGGTAGCAGCACAATCGAGGTGGGATGAAATCAATGGCACAGCAAACACCTGGTATTGTGGTGCATACTGGCGAAATGGTTTCCATGAAGATGGCGTCTGGAGTGCGAGCCGGGTTTGTGACAACATAACAGCAGCAGCTAATAGATCAATAAGAGATGCTGCGTGATGAATATCAGTAAAACAGCAGGAAATACCACAAGCAACAGTGCTATCTATGAGGGTGTGGTTACTCATACGCGTCAGACACCGGTGTTGCACAGTTTTCATTACAAGGTCTTCATGATGTTCATTGATTTGACAGAATCAGAAGAACTTTTAAAAAAATAGTGGTTCTGGTAGTTTAAAAAATAGAATCTGGCCTGTTTTTTGAGAGCGGATTTCCTGGGGGGAAAACACAATTTCCCTGGACAGCGCTGTTCGTGAAAAGGTCCGACAGGAAACAGGAGACTGGCCAGCTGGCAGGATTTGTGTGTTAACCAATTTTCGGTATTTTGGTTACATCAATAATCCGATTACCTGTTATTACTGCTATGACGAGCATGACGAACTGGCATATATGGTTGCTGAAGTGACCAACACGCCCTGGGGAGAAAGACATGCCTATGTCATCCCCTGTACTGATGCTAACGGGTTTATCAGGACTGAATTTGACAAGGATCACCATGTTTCACCTTTCATGCCCATGCAGATGCAGTATTGCTGGCGCAGCAATATCCCCAGGGACAATATCAGGCTTTTGATAGATGCCTCCCGATTTGGTGAAAAGTATTTCAGTGCTGGTTTGTTATTGAAACGTAAAGCTTTAAATCCAGCCAATTTAAACAGAGTCATGTGGCTCTATCCCTTTATGACACTGAAAGTGGTAGCCGGAATTTACTGGCAGGCCTTGTTACTCTGGTTAAAAAAAGTACCGTTTTATCCACATCCAAAATTGCAGAAAAAACCTGAAAAAGAAATTGAAAATACAGTGTCTTAATCATGCGTAAAGAACGAAAAGGAGATTAGTTTTGAAAGAAGTTACCCTGAATCCTGCCAGGAATATTATTAAACCCTTAACGATAATACCGGAAATATCACGTAAGGCAGTGTTTGGCATGCTGGAACATATTCGGCATGGCTGTCTGGTTATTGAAGATGGATCAGAGCAGGTAATCTTTGGTGATACCAGGCAAACTAAGCTGAAGGCACTCATTACCGTTAATGATGCTAAAGCATATGGCATGGTGCTCAAGAATGGTGACCTGGGTGCTGGTGAGGCATACATGCTGGGGTACTGGTCTTCCCCAAAACTGATCAATGTTATCCGTATCTTTGTGATGAATATGCATACACTTGCAGGAATGAACAGACAGAAAAACTGGTGGCGCAAATTGTCTGGTACCTGCCTGCACTGGATGCGAAAAAATACCCAGAAACAGGCCAAACAGAATATCGCGGCACACTATGATTTAAGTAATGAGTTCTTTTCACTATTTCTGGATGACACCATGGCTTACTCAGCAGGTATTTTTCAGGACGAAGAACAGGATCTGAACCAGGCATCGCAGCAAAAATTTAAACACATTTGTGACAGGTTACAGTTAAAACCGGAGGATCATTTGCTGGAAATAGGTACTGGCTGGGGTGGTCTGGCCATCTTTGCAGCCAAACATTACGGTTGCAGGGTTACTACAACCACGCTTTCTGAAAAACAGTATTCATATGCCCAGAAATGGATTGAACGTGAAGGTCTGAAAGATCAGATATGTTTGTTATTGAAAGACTATCGTGATTTGCACGGTAAATTTGATAAGTTGGTGTCAGTGGAAATGATTGAAGCGGTTGGCGCAAAATTTTACGCAAATTATTTTTCCCGGTGCAATGATTTACTCAAGGAGGATGGCCTGATGTTGATACAGGCAATTACCATCAGTGATCAGCGTTTTCAGAAGTCAGTCAACACCCTGGATTTTATCAAGTGCTATATCTTCCCTGGCGGACAGTTGCCGAGCAACAGTGTAATCACAAGGCACATTGCCGAGGATACCAACATGCAACTGGTTGGCATGGAAGACATCACACTGGATTATGCTGAAACCCTGAGACATTGGCGTCAGCGGTTTTTCAACAATATCAGCGCGATAAGGCAGCTGGGTATGGACGATATGTTTATCAGGATGTGGGAGTATTATTTATGTTTTTGCGAAGGTGGTTTTCGTGAAAGAGTAATACACACCGGACAGTTTTTGAT
>JAYPJO010000209.1:915-3713 GCA_038128465.1 Gammaproteobacteria bacterium | reverse complement strand
GCTCTATCGAAATTGTCGAATGCTCCATGTCGATAGCCATGAAATCAAATCCGGCTCGCGCGAATGTCTCAGTTATGGACGGATGAGCGTACGATACCCAGCCAGCAAAAAGTCTCGATCTGTTTCTAAATTTATCCTTCAAGGTTGAACGCAACGCATTATTTGCAAACATTTTTCAAGTCATTCCTGTTTTAATTGATATTTTCGCTTGGAACGAATTTTTGTTGGTATGCACTCAGGCTCTGAAATATTGAACGGCCCATCTTGTAAAGCGGCTTCTGAGGCCTCAGGTAAAAAGGCCTCGGGACAAAAACCGCGTAACCAAGATCGCGATATCCAGTCTGTGGAACTATTGCCCTGTGCAGACCACTGGTATCCTCAAGAATAATCGTGCCCGCCTTAACTACAGAAACGATCCTATGCTCGCTTCCTGGCGGGAAAGTGGCGTCGATATTCTCATCTGTTACATAGTCTCCGCCAGGAAATAGTGATGAATGGACAGAACCCCTGACAAATTCGTGAGGTCCGTTGTCTAAGGCACAATCAGAAAGAAAAACAAAGGCCTTAAGCACAAAATCCGGCTGGTTTACATCCCGGTGCCAGAAATGGTTCATAACTTTATATTTCGCTGGAAAATTCCGCCTAATATAAGCTTCTGTGAGAAAAGGAGTAACACCCATATAGGATTCACCCAAGGCCAGGATTTCTTCATTAAGCCAATCCTTGAAGAGCTCCTGTATTTGTGTCACTAAAACCGTCACTGTAGATGGGTTGAATCGCGCGATAACTTCATCGTATTGCATACCTTCCCGCACATTGAAGGTTAGCTGTCTTTTTTCCAGCTCATTGCTCGAGCATAGGAAGTGCCTCTCAATCAAGTCCTTATGCCTTTCTTGATCAATCAGGTTTTGCCCAAGGCATGGGGATTTGAACCTGCATTTCTTTTCCAGCACTGTTCTGTATATATCCTGTATTCGGCACAGCCTGCCTGGATCTATCGCTTCGGGAATAACCAAGCACCCATCGGCTTTCAATGCTTCTAGCCTGTCTCGGTGCTTTGGAGCAAGGGACATAGCCGCCCTGGATATTCGATTCGGATATTTGATTATCTTTTTTATCGGGTGCATGAGGTATCAGTCATCTTGGACATGCCTTGCAATGGCAATATATTTGCGAAACCGATTTAGTCCATAAGGTTTTTGCACTCTCTTATATGCATAATCAGCCCGGATAATTCCAGCCCCTGAAAAAGCCGTCAACGTCTCAAAACCCGCCGTAGAGCAATACATCTCATCAATGTTTTTCAATTTCATGAAAATATCGTCGCACAGGAGATAACCGGCAGGCTTAAGCAATCTAATCGTATTAGTTATGTCCGCTGATAGCACAGGATAACCATGTGCACCATCAACCCATATCATGTCGTACTTACGATCATTACACAGGGTCAGCTGCAATGAATTCCTCTGGATAAAGGAGATATTTCCGAAATTGCCCAATAGGGAATCCCTATCATTAATAAATCGCTGCCTGATGTTGTTAGCCTGCCTGTTGTAAGTTGCAGAGAACGCGACATCTTCGTTCGGCAGGTCCAGAGTGGTGATCTGACTGTCCGGAAAGAGTGTTGCCAGAAAGGCTGCATTCTTGCCATTGAATGTGCCAATTTCCAGAATGCTCCCTATATTTCCTTTTTTGCAATCGCTGCGAAAAGTACATGGTGCTCGGACGACATGGGGTCAGCAAATTGCTCATGTTCCTCATACAGCTGACTAACTTTCTGCTTTGCCGGATAGTAATCAAGTCCATTTCGACCGAAGATTTCACTTTGATGATCAAGATACAGCTGGTCATCGTATTTGCAGGCCGCCATGTACAGCCTGTCAACAATGGATGAGAGTTTCCGGGAAATGTTCAACATATATTTGCTCAGATATCCAGCAACTTCCTGATTGCATTGTGCAAGTGAAGCAACCCTTTCAGCTTTCCATTATCATCCAGCACGGGCAGATCCCAGATCTGTTTTTCTTCCATCAATTTTACGGCATTTGCAAGCGATTCTTCGGAATTGACCGTTACCGGCCCGATTATGGCGTGAGTCAGAGCGTCATCAATATAAAAAGCCGAGAAAGGTTTCTGCACCTTCAACAACTTCCTCCTGACATCACCATCGGTAACTATACCCAATAAACGTCCGCCAGCGTCAACGATACAAACTATTCCAAGCCCGCTATTACCCATCTCTTCAAGCGCCTCCTTGAAGATAACGTTTTCCATTATTACAGGGAAATTTCCCAGCGACAGCATTACATCTTTAACAAGCATGTCTTCATTCTGGGTGGACATTGTCTTCTCCATATTTATCCAAGAGTTCCAGCCTCAAATTATGTACCGCCTTTGCATGCGCAAGTACAACCTCGAGATATTTGATATCAAGTACCGTATTGGCGTCTGATTTAGCGTTTGGAGGGTCATCATGGACCTCCATGAACAGGGCATTAATACCGCAAGCCACCGCAGCTCTTACAAGATGTGGTATGTATTCGCGCTGCCCACCAGAGATATTTCCCATTGATGTGGGTAGCTGTATTGAATGTGTTGCATCAAAACAGACTGGGTAACCCGTTTCCTGCATGATAGGGAAACATTTCATGTCATTGACCAGCATGTTGTAGCCAAAGAATGTTCCCCTGTCTGCTAGCAAAACCTGCTCGTTGCCAAAACTTTCGATTTTACGAACTGAATTCTTCATGTTCCAGGGGCTCATGAACTGCCCTTTCTTGAGCAGGATCGGCCGTCCG
>JAYPJO010000209.1:0-905 GCA_038128465.1 Gammaproteobacteria bacterium | reverse complement strand
AGGTTTGTCTGCACAAATAGGCAGGGACCTGGACCATGTCGCATACTTTACCCGTCGCTTTTCCCCACGCCGGGTCTGAGAAATCTGAAATTACAGGAATGCCGAATTCCCTTCTCACATCTGCGAGAATCTCCAAACCCGAATCAATTCCCAGGCCATGGAAACTGTCAGGTGACGATCGGCAGTCTTTGTCATAACAGGATTTATATATTAGAGGTATATCAAGCCTGCAACAGATTTCAGATACGCGCTCAGCCATCATGAACGTATGGTCACGTGACTCTATGGCACAAGGTCCGCCAATGAACACAAGCGGCAACCCTTGTCCAATCTCTATAGGTTTGACTCCTTCGTATCCAATTTTGAGTGTTTTAATAGCCATGAAACAGTTCCATTAGTAACTTAGTGATTTTGTTTAACAGACCAACATCGGTTATAGAAAAAACTACCTTGATATCAGATAGTATTTTCCTGGCTTGGGAAATTTTTAAATACCTTTGCAAGCTTGGCGGGAACGCCAGTCGCGAGGCAATCACCGGGTACGTCCCTGGTCACTACGGCCCCTGCCCCAATCACTGCCCCATCCCCGATACAAACACCAGCCGTAATAACCACGTTTGCTCCGATCCAGCAATTGTTTCCTATTAGCACATCGGAAATGGCATCTCCCTGTAGCCGAATGGCTAATTCACGATCATCAAAACGATGATTAGCAGTAAATATTTTGACGCCTGGGCCGATCAGACAAAACCGGCCGATGGAGATTGTTCCGCCTTTGGATGCATTGAGATGGACATCCCGATTGAAAGACGAGGCATCGCCGCAGAGTATGCTACCCCCGGAAGCGTCAAAGAAAGAATAACTGCCAATAGTTACATCGTTGCCAACTCTGATATTACCGGAAC
>JAYPJO010000208.1:0-3724 GCA_038128465.1 Gammaproteobacteria bacterium | reverse complement strand
GATCACGGGTATATACACGTTCCTGGTGAGTGAGAAAAAATTCAAGAAGTCTATATTCAGTGGGCCCCAGGTTAATCAGCTTACCGTCTATGCTTACCCGGTGACCAATGGGATCGAAAATCAGGCCTTCAATTTCTATCGGCTCCGTTGATTCTTCTCTTTCTGTGCGTCTTAAAACAGCTTTGACCCTGGATACCAGTTCTCGTGGTGAAAATGGTTTGACGATATAATCATCAGCGCCAGCTTCCAGCCCTGTGATAGTGTCATCTTCTTCCGTCTTGGCCGTTAACATGACTACAGGCAATTTTTCAGTTAGCTCATTTCTTTTTAAACGCCTGAGTAGCTCCAGACCTGAGGTTCCTGGCATCATCCAGTCCAGCAAAACAAGATCCGGTTTCCTGTCTATAATCATGGTATAGGCGTCCTGGGCATTTTCTGCCTGCATGACAAAATATCCACCAGCTTCCAGAGCCATGGTAAGCATGTCACGTATGGGTAATTCATCATCTACAACCAGGATATTTTGATTTGGCAAACTACTTTCCTTCGTTGGCTATACAGAATATTGCTCAGGCCGAATGTTATAACAAGTCGAAAAAGTGAAACCAGAATTTTATCGACTTTTTATACATCCCAAAAGAAAGCCCGCTATACCAAAGGTATAGCGGGCTCAAGGGTTTTGACAATCAGAACTAGCTATTAAGCTTTAGTAATCTGGATACGACCATTAATAAAGTTTAACTCATCCAGGTGAATACCGTAGACATCCAGGATGCTTAACATCAGGTTAGCATTTGGAGTCGAGTCACCATTCTCAGCGATTACATCTGTATGATGTCCGCTGCGAAGCTGACCGGCACCACCACCAATAATAACATTGGATAATGGATCTTTACTGTGAACGTTACCATCGCCCATACCAGCACCGAAGTAAATAACACTGTTGTCCAGCAAGCTGCCATTTACATCATCAATGTCAGCCAGTTTGGCAACCAGGTAATCTGATACCAGTTTCTCATGATAAGTGTTAATCAATGCATGCAGTGCTTCCCTTTCAGGATTGTAACCGTGATGGGATACACCGTGATGCTGCTCAGGTACACCAATCTGTGGGTATGTACGCTGATTCAACTCACGTGAAAGCATCATTGTAGAAACACGAGTAGTATCAGTCTGGAAGGCCAGAGCCATCAGGTCAAACTGAGTACGAACGTGGTCATCATAGAGTTCTGGAATTTCTACAGGAGCTGCAGAAAGGTTAGAACCCTGCTCTCTCATGCGGCTTTCGAGATTACCGATACGACGCTCTACTTCCCTTACATTTTCCAGGAAGTCATTGATGCGTTGCTGGTCACGAATACCCAGTCTGCTTTCCATGTTTGCCGCAGCTACCATGATTGAATCCAGTAAGCTTTTATCTGTTTGGGCACGAACCAGACGCTCTTCGGTAGTAGCGCCATAACCGAACATACGCTCGAAAACGACTCGTGGATTAATTTCCATTGGGTTTGGCTTGGTTGGCTCAGCCCATGAAATAGTGTTGATATAGCCACAGCTACTGGTTCCGTCGCAGGCACCAATCATGGCACCAGCGTCTTCGATAGCCAGTTCCAATGAAGGAAGTGGGTTATCCTGACCAATATGATCAGCGATCATCTGGTCAATTGTTTTACCAGCTTCTACGTCAGCACCAGAAGTATCTTTGGCAATTGCACCGCTCAACCAAGTGCAGCTTGAAGTAGCGTGGCCTGAACCAGTTGTGTTAGCAGTATTCAGCTTCATGTTGCTGAAAATCTGCATCTGGTCACGGAATGGCTCAAGAGGTTTCAGAATCTGAGTCATCTCATAATCTGAACCTTCAGTAGTTGGTACATACTCGTCAAGGATTACACCGTGAGGAGTATAAATAGCTGCGAATCTCAGCTGTGCCTCAGATTCCTGAGCGCTTGCAGCTGGAATCATCGCTTCCAGCATGGGTAAACCCATGGTTACACCGGCGCCTTTTAATACAGTACGTCTCGGTAGTGCTTTCTTAGTTATAAACATTGTCAAACCCCCTAATTAAGAGTGATCATTCTTATAAAACTGTTAAATTACTTTAAATACATCTAAGTGATAACGATTATTACTAATCAACAGCTCATCTGCAACATAAATATAGATATTTTTATCGGATTCACGATATTTACACAATTTTGTAAATTTGCTTTTTCAGCTAAATTAATCCTTACAAAACATATGGTTATTATTTAGGCTAAAACCTTGAATTCAAGGCCCCAGCTACCATAAAACCTTAGTATCTCAATCGTCTGAGACGATGAAATCAACCCCTGTTATGTGGCCTTTCATAATCAATATCCGGCCCTACCGGCACCACCTGGGTAGGATTTATCATGTCATGGCTGTAGTAATAGTGCACTTTGATGTGCCTGAAACTGACAGTTTCCTTGATTCCGGGGATCTGATACAGCTCACGAACATAGTTGGAAATATTGGTATAGTCCTCAATACGCTTTTTATTAGTCTTGAAGTGGCCAAAATAAACACAATCAAAGCGTATGAGGGTGGTAAATAGCCGCCAGTCTGCCTCAGTAAGCTGATTACCTGCCAGGTAGCGCTGTTGGCCTAAAATGTCTTCTACCCTGTCCATCGCCTCGAACAGGTTTTCATAATGCTTTTCATAGACATCCTGATTGGTGGCAAAGCCGCATTTGTAAACGCCGTTATTGATGTTGTGATAAACCAGTTCATTGATCTCGTCTATTTCAGTCCGCAGGGAAGCGGGGTAATAATCGATCTCATCATCAGTAAAATCACCGAATGCTGAGTTAAGCATTCGGATAATTTCAGATGATTCGTTGTTTACAATGCAATTGTTCTTTTTATACCATAGAACCGGCACGGTTACCCGCCCGGAATAATCCTCCTGATGGGTTGTATAGACCTGATACATATAGTCAATATCCGGAATGGGGCAAGCCTCAAAGCCATATTTCAGGCTTTCCTTTTCACTCAGAACCCAGCCATGCTCCAGCATTTCAGCCTCAACCACAGTTACACCAATTACAGCTTGTAGTTTTTTGATGACCCTGAAAATAAGAGTGCGGTGTGCCCAGGGGCAGGCCAGTGAAACAAATAAATGATAGCGGCCAGCTTCTGCAGGAAAGTTCTCATCACCAATCTGGTTTCTGAACTGGGCATCTGTACGAATAAACTCGCCACCTGAAGACTCGGTATCGTACCAGTCTGTACTCCACTCCCCTTTTACTAATAAACCCATTTTTTCCTCTTTCCTCTTAACTAAATGTTAGCGATATGTTTTTTAACTGTAATTCTATCTACCAGCCGCAAGCAAAAAATACTACGGTCTGAACGGTAGCAAAGATTGTTAAATTAAATGAAGGAGCTGATTAGGTTTCACCGGCAAATAAAACTTGCAGCAACATCTGTATCTCCGGCGCCAGTATATACTGCAACCTGTGGATATGCACAAAGCGGCCGGGTACTCACCCTATCTGCTTCCATATGAGCAGCGTCTATGCGTTGTGGTGTCACACCAGATTCAAGCCAGGTATCTATAACTTCTAATTTGTTCCAGTTATCAAAGCCAACGCCACCCTGACAGTGGTTAACGCCCGGCATCATAAACAGACTCACAGCACTGCCAGCATCTGCGCCAACACTGCTCAGCACATCTTCAAAGTATATAATGGAGTTAAACGGT
>JAYPJO010000207.1:1782-3736 GCA_038128465.1 Gammaproteobacteria bacterium | reverse complement strand
AAATAAGCATTTGGATCATTATGAAAATTATCGACAAACTATTAATAAACGGCGAATGGGTAGACGGCGAAGCTGGCACTACCATCGATGTCCTGAACCCATATGATAACTCCCTGATTACCAAAATCGCTGAAGCCAAAGAAGCTGATGTCGAAAAAGCAGTTGCCGCTGCAAAAGCTGCTTTTGTTGAATGGAAGGCAATAAGCGCTTCTGAACGGGGCAATTATTTATTGAAACTGGCAGATGCAATTGATGCCAATGCTGAAGAACTGGCTCAGATCGAAACCATGGATACAGGCCATCCGATTCGCGATACTCGTAACCTGGATGTCAAACGTACCTCATACTGCTTCCGTTATTTCGGTGGTATGGCTGACAAACTCGAAGGTTCTGTAATTCCTGTTGATGCTGGCTTCCTGAACTATATGGATCGCCAGCCTATTGGCGTGGTCGGCCAGATCGTGCCCTGGAATTTCCCTTTAATGTTCACCAGCTGGAAGATGGCGCCTGCCCTGGCAGCTGGTAATACTGTTGTGATTAAACCGGCAGAACTAACTCCACTATCCACTCTGCGTATTGCTGATTTGATGATGGAAGTTGGTATTCCTGCTGGTGTTGTTAATGTGCTGGTTGGTAAAGGCAGTATAGCTGGTCAACACATGGCAGAACATGAAGATATCGGCAAAATCTGCTTTACCGGTTCTACTGGTGTTGGTGAAAAAATTATTGAAGCTTCCGCAAAAACCATCAAGAAAGTACAGCTGGAACTGGGTGGTAAAGGCGCCAATATCATTTTTGAAGATGCCAATATTCCTGCTGCCGTGGGTGGTTCTGCTTTTGCTATTTTCCATAACCAGGGTCAGGCCTGTATTGCGGGTTCACGTCTGATTATCCATGAGAATGTTGTCGATGAATTCCTGGAAAAATTCACCGCTCTGGCCAAGAGTATTAAAGTCGGCGACCCAACTGATCCAAATACTGAAATGGGCCCCTTAACATCACAGCGTCATCTGGAAACAGTTTTAAGTTACTGTGATGTTGCCAAAGAACAAGGTGGGGAATTTCTGACAGGTGGTCATCAGCCAGATGATGAGGTTCTGAAGAAAGGCTGCTTTGTCATGCCTACCATTGTCAAATGTAAACCAACTGATCGTGTATTCCATGAGGAAGTGTTCGGTCCTTTCGTAGTCGTTACGACCTTTAAAACTGACGAAGAAGCAATGGAGCTTGCAAATGCGACAGAATATGGTCTGGGTAGTGGTTTATGGACCAGCAACATAGCTCGAGCTCACAAGTTTGCGCGGGAAATTCACGCCGGTATGGTATGGATTAACTGTTACAAACGTGTGAACCCTGCGAGTCCTTTTGGCGGTGTTGGTCGTTCCGGATATGGTCGAGAAATGGGTTTCGAGGCCATGCGCGAATATACCGTAGCTAAATCTGTCTGGGTTAATGTAGACGCTAATATCCCGCCTTTCTACCAGCGTTAGATATTGGCACAAGGTATCAGAGGGTCATAAGAGGCAAAAGCACAATGCAATTTGTATATCATCCTAATTCCCAACGCATTATTTTTGGTGCAGGAGCCATGAAGCAACTTCCTGATGAAGTTGCCTTACTTGATATCAAACGGCCAATGATTATCTCTACTGAGGTTCAAAGAGATCTTGCGCTCGCCACCAAGGAGTTACTGGGTGATAGCTTTGAAAGTAATATCTTTGATCAGGCCGTCATGCATGTGCCCAGAGAATCCATCAACGCTATTATGGCTGAAATCAAGGCCAATAATAACGATGGCTGTGTCTGTATGGGTGGCGGTTCTACCATTGGACTGGGCAAGGCTGTGGCACTGGAAACCGGTCTGCCATCTATAGTTGTACCAACAACATATGCCGGATCAGAAATGACGCCTATCTGGGGTATTACCGAGGAGGGTATTAAAACCACCGGGCGT
>JAYPJO010000207.1:0-1772 GCA_038128465.1 Gammaproteobacteria bacterium | reverse complement strand
ACCGTAACCCTTCCTGATTTCATATCGGGACCATCCGGCGTTAATGCTATTGCTCATTGTGTGGAAGCACTCTACGCAGAAAATAAAAACCCTGTAATTTCATTAATGGCTGAAGAAGGTATCAAGGCTCTAGCACAAAGCCTGCCAATTGTGGTGAAAGAAGCTGAGAATATGGACGCCAGAAGTAAAGCTCTTTATGGCGCATGGCTATCCGGAACAGCACTGGGTACGGTTGGTATGGCGATCCACCATAAACTTTGCCATACCCTGGGGGGATCTTTTAATCTGCCACATGCTGAAGTGCATTCGGTCATCATTCCACATGCAACCAAATACAATCAGGAACATGCTCCGGAGGCCATGGCGGCTATCGCGCGAGCATTAAACACCAGTCCAGATGACGCAGCAGGTTCATTGTTTGATCTGTTAAGCAAGGTTGGTGCTCCAACTACGCTTGAAGCTATTGGTATGAAGGAAGAAGACCTCGATAAAGCTGCAGAAATTGCCCTGTCCAAACCCTATTACAACCCACGGGAAGTTACCCTCGAGGGTGTAAGAGAGTTACTGCAAAACGCTTATGAAGGGAATCGGCCTTAGCCCATCAGTTACCTAGTTTTATTTTCTTTACTTCAAGAACATTCACCAAAGTTGTCGCTAGTTGTAAGTAATAAATCAGGACAGTAGTTAATGAGACGTTGGTTTCAAGAAAGAAATGTGCCGCCGGCAGGAACCGAGCTTTGCCGTGTAGATGATATAGAGCATGGTGACACCAGAGAAATAAGCTTTGCCACTGAGACTAAATACCCTTTTAATCTGTTTATTTACAATGATGAGGGTACTTTGCGCTGCTATTTGAATCGTTGCCCCCACTTTCAGATAAAGCTCAATCTGGATCCTGGTCGTTTTCTTAACATGGATCGCAGCATGTTTATGTGCCAGCATCACATGGGAAAATTCAGAATTCATGATGGTTTTTGCACTGAAGGGCCGCCCCAGGGAAGTAAGCTTGAATCAGTTCCTATCGCCGTTAATGATGGTATTGCCTATCTTGGCGAACATGTATAAAACTATATATTTCAACTATTTATTAAATATTATTAAAGTAAATTATGATAAAACACATTGTCTGTTGGAAAGTTGATAAACCCGAGTTAAGCAAACAATATTGCGATGATGCTGCTACATTGTTGCAGCAAATGCGAGAACAAATAGAAGGATTGAATGTCCTGGAAGTGAATGCAGACTCAAGTCGTATTGACTCCTCATCTGATATTGTCCTCTACTCAGAATTTGAAGACTGGAATGCCCTGGAGCATTACAACCAACATCCTCTACACCTGGAATTTAAAGATTATTTAGGCCCATATATCGTTGAACGACGAATGGCCGATTACGAGATATAAGGAAACTTTTTATGAGTAACATGATTGAGGCATATATCTGTGATGCTATCCGAACCCCGTTTGGACGTTACGGCGGATCTTTATCAGGCATTAGAGCCGATGACCTGGGTGCCTTGCCACTGAAAGCGCTGATGGAACGAAATACCAGTGTTGACTGGGCCGCTGTTGATGATGTGATCTATGGCTGCGCCAATCAGGCAGGTGAAGATAACCGCAATGTCGGCAGAATGTCTTTGCTACTTGCTGGATTGCCCGTTGAAGTTACAGGTACGACTATGAATCGTCTTTGTGGTTCAAGTTTAGATGCAGTAGCAACTGCTGCCAGAGCCATCAAAGCTGGTGAAGCTGATCTAATGATTGCCGGTGGGG
>JAYPJO010000206.1:0-3749 GCA_038128465.1 Gammaproteobacteria bacterium | reverse complement strand
TTGCATACCCGCATCGGTATCTATTCTTAAAGTGTAATCATCTTGCCAGCTAATCTGTAGTCTTGTAGGGACCCGCATAATTCGGGCTGCCCCAAATGCTTTACACTGCAAACCTGCTGCATTGTCTGCATCCAGATCCCAGTTGTCAGTAACAGCTTTTCCTGTCTCATTTACCGGTATACTCATGGTATCTCCGATAGCTGGAGTCAGCATACGATATGCCCAATCTTCAGTAATAAGAGAAACCCATGTGCCGGTGAGATCAATCGGGGCTTCAGCCCTGCCGGGAGCTTGCACGGCTGCAGGCCCTCCAAAACGCTGAGCATAGGCAGGAGTGGCTATACACAAAACTATAATTAAGTTCAGCAAGAACTGAGGAAGCTTACAAAAAGCATGTTTGCAACTTTGTTTAACGTAATTCTTCATAAACCGCCTCCAAAAACATTCTTGTCGTCCACTCTCCTGATTCGTGACCATAAATACCATCGTATTCAAGAGAAGGCTGTGCTGCTAAAACTTCCTCGAAAGACATTCCTTCATTGATCATAAGTTGTACCCGGTCACGAATGATAGTAACCATATCTCGATACTCAACTACATCCGACTCACTTGCTATACGGCCATGCCCAGGAATAATAAGAGTGCCTCCTTGCTGGTTGAATTCAGGAACTGTAATTTCTATGATGTTATTAAGCGCATCAATCAGTCCTTGTAATGAACCTCCATATTCGGAATAAAAATGGGGGTACGAAGTCGTGTCGAAAATATCCCCTGTTACAAGCACATCAGAACCACGAAAGTGAACCAGCACATCTGACTGTGTTATAGCCGCTGGTTGATGCAGTATATCGATAGGTTCACCATTTAAATAAAGAGCTTTGCTTTCTCCAAAAAATGTATTATTTGGCCAAATTTCGTATGGGACTTCACCAACAAATTCAGTCACTAACAGACTTAAAGCATTGGCATGGCCTACAATTGGTAAGCCGACATCCTGGTCTACTCCAATAAGAATGTCCTGCTCCCTTATTTCGTTAATCGCTTCATTTCCAGCCAGATGAGAAGGCAAAGCTGCAGTGCTGATAATATATCTCGGTGGTAATGAGCTAAGCTCCCTGATTGCATTGACTACATTTTCAGAAGCTTCTGCATTTCCACTATCTACCACTATTAATCCTAACTCACCTACCATAACAGCAATATTACTGCCGCCAGTTGCAATCATAGAAATACTACCTTGAACAGGTAATACTTCTATTTCTTCGCTATTTTTAGCAAGAAACTCTGGGCGTTGAGCCAATACAGGTTCAATTACAAAAGTGCTTAACAGTGGCATCGATAGACTCAACACAAGTCGGCGGAGATTCTTATTTATTAAAGTCATAATCCGTCTCCTATTCCCCTGCACGATTACTATCAAATTCTTCTCGCATCTGCCGTAAAGTTTCTCGGTACTCTGGATAAATTGTGACACTGCCACCTACAACAGCCTCAACTTCAATGCCTAGCCGATTTGCCATTTCTGGGTGCTTGGTTCCCAGTGGCCAATGAGGAACCCAACCAGGCTCCATAGCAACTTCTTCTACAGGTTCGAATGCCCTCCTTTGGGTAACTACTTGTGGAGGGTTCCATACCCATGTCTGGCTGCGAACCATAGGTTCTTCCAGATAAATAGGATCTTCAATATAACTAACCATGGTCAAGTATTCACCATTACGAAACCAGTATTCTGTCATCACTGCATAGGGACTCGCAGGCACACCATTACGCTGATACACCCCATATTTCATATGGGTTGTGGTCACCACGAGCATACCGTTTATCCATTCTCCTGTAGAAAAACCATTCCATTGATGAAGGCCATGGCGCTCAGACGGATGCGGTCTGCCATCCAGCCAGATGGTTCTATCTGCATTACCAAAAGTACCATAGGTTTTATAGCCAATATGATCCTGAGTGACTGGGTCAACAATTCGATCAATACTGAGATTTGGTCTTGGCCCCCTGAACGAATACTGAGCCGGGTGTGGCTGAGCCTGACGTTCAGGTTGAGATAAAATTGAAGCGTCCCAGGTTTCGGCCTTTTGCCTGGCAGCATCATTTATGGGTATGCCAGTGTATTCTCCCAGACCCGCACCAGGTAATCTGTCATACCAGTCTTCCAGAACTAAAGCCGACCACATCCCGGAAATATCAAAACCTTCACTGGGAATCGGAACAGGTTGCGCCTGAGCAGTGTTGATTGCGAAATTTTGAGAAGTAAAGCAAAGCAATAAGACCAGTCTGAGAATTCTGGCTTTATTATTTAGTCTCATGAAAATACCTCCATTTATTATATTTATCAGTGTACGAGGTTTATTTTTGCAGCAGATAATAATTCAAAGATTGTAAACATAACTATCATTAATTCTCCAGGAACTAAAATTTCATTATTACTGCACTTTTTTTCACATTAATTTTTTAAATTCCGTTTTTTAGTATGCTTCAAATTAGAATTTGTGTACTACAAACTAAAAAGGCGCCGCAAAGGCGCCTTCATTTTTATACTTAGTGCTTGCTGAAATACAAAGATTAATCTGTTGCAAAACAATAGAACAACCCTGCTCCACCAGTCCGAACCAGAGCTTCCTGGCTGCAACCTGCACTCGGATGCGCAGCATTCCAGGAAACATTACCACCACCATGACGGTCATGATGGCCTAAACTGGCACTACCCTCGTCACTGCTGGTCCAGTTATTACAGGTATGGTCAGCTTCATCCGGAAAGAAAGCAGTTCCATCGGCCTGCGAGCCGGTCAGAATATCGTGACGATTGGGGCTGTCACCAACACCATTGATCTGGTTACCATTTTCATCAACGGCAGTATTTTTATCAATGGTGCGGTTGTACAAATGCAGATCAGAAGGACTATTGGCTATCAGTACACCATGGGCGTTATACCACGGGCCAGAACCAATACGGTCGCGTGCATTAACACGACCCTCACCGGCAACAGACTCCCCGCTTAAATAGGCATGCCAATGCCGTTCGCCCGCCCCGGCAGCTTCAGCCAGTGCCTGACAGTGTGCATTGGCACCGGAAAGACCACCAAGATCTCCGCCATTACCTGGCCCGACACTGGTTACGAAAAAACTCATGCCTGTAAAGCCGGCATCCTGAGCAAAAACAGAGCCGGATATTGAGAGCAAACCGGCGGCAACTATGCTTGGAAAATATTTCATGAAAACTCCTTTGTTGTCCTTATTGTTGAGCTGTAACAAATCTACATAAAGATGGAAGTTAGCAGACTTGGCCAGTTTTTAAAATGTGCTGAAGCAATTTAGCGACAGGTCTATTTAAGCGCTGTGGTAATTGATAGAATGCCCAGCCTGTTTAATCGCTAGTTGCTCCGGTGGCACAGCTGGATAGCGCGGCCCCCTCCTAAGGGGCAGGTCAGAGGTTCGAATCCTCTCCGGAGCGCCACTTTACCTCTTAATATCCATATATATCAATAGCTTATACAGTATAAAGCACCTTAATCGTATGCATCTACGAAGAGTGCTATCCTATGACTATTATCACTATTGGACTGTTCCATATAGACGTGGATTATCTTTACAAACCAAAAGGAAGGCACACTTGGCACTACCGCAGAGTAGTCCCTGCTGAGTTACGCCAGCACTATCCAGCTAAAACTATTGACCAACCCCCAATACCGAGTCCAGTTTATTAGTTAGAGTTGGATGCAATATCCCATTGTAAATTTTCA
>JAYPJO010000205.1:2551-3753 GCA_038128465.1 Gammaproteobacteria bacterium | reverse complement strand
ACCAAGTACTGCATCCAGAATAAGACTGATTACGCCTATCAGTAACATAAATAAACTGATACTCAATAAACGCTGATGCCATCGAATCAGGTTCTCATTGTTTTTTTCCCGCGCCAGCTCACCGATTAAACAAGTCAGCAATAACTGAGCCAGGTAGGTCAGTGTGAATGCCAGTGTAGCGCCAGCTCGTCGCATGAATCTGAAACTTTCTCCTTCACCCAGAGCCGCAGTATAGAGAATTAAAAATATGGCTGCTGTACAACCCAGTACTGGCATAAACAGCAGTGCCCTTCGATACCGACAGGGCCCGGTCTGTACCCGCCATGCATAAGCACACAACCAGAACAGGATTGTTAGCAATGCCGCCGGTATCATGCTTCCAGCAAATAACTGATGTTTATTGCATAAGTACTGAAAGTGAAGATGTTGGAGGAAAATTGGAAGTTTACCTTGATGGCAACTTAGTATTTGAAGGGTCTACGAGAGAATTAGATCCAACGTTTGATTGGAGAACTAATTAGCTAACTAAAATTAGTCTATAAAAAAGGGGCTATAAGCCCCTTTTTTTATATTTTATATTCGACAGTTATTGAAAATTCAGAGTTTTCCAGAAATATTTTAATAACGTCACGAGCGAAGGTAGTACGAAGCGAAAGCTAAATTTAGTACGGGGGCTTACATGTAGTAAGTGACCGAATTAAATTTTGCTTTTAACAAATTAATACCGAGCGCAGTAGTTATTTTTTCTTAGCAGCTGTTCTCAGGCGAAGCGCATTAAGCCTGATAAAACCAGCTGCATCACCCTGATTATAAGCCCCGGCATCATCCTCGAAAGTTGCCATATTCTCATCAAACAGGGAATCAGGGGATTCACGTCCAACTACAATCACGTTACCTTTGTATAGCTTAAGTCGCACTTTACCATTCACGCACTGTTGGGTGTTATCAATTAGCGCCTGCAGGGCCTCACGTTCAGGTGACCACCAGTATCCGTTGTAAATTAATGAAGCATAACGCGGCATCAGTTCATCTTTCAGGTGCGCTGCTTCACGATCAAGAGTAATAGATTCCATGGCACGATGAGCTTTTAGTAATATGGTGCCCCCCGGTGTTTCATAGCAGCCACGCGCTTTCATGCCAACATAGCGATTTTCCACGATATCCACGCGGCCAATGCCATTGGCACCACCAACCTGATTTAA
>JAYPJO010000205.1:0-2541 GCA_038128465.1 Gammaproteobacteria bacterium | reverse complement strand
GATTTAACTTCTCCAGAATGGCGGCTGCCGACATTGACTTAACATTAACAGCAACCACATCACCTTTGACAAATTCCAGTTCAACATAAGTGGGTTCATCCGGTGCATTTTCTGGTGACACTGTCCACAACCACATATCCTCTTCTGGTTCAGCTGCCGGGTCTTCAAGGATGCCGCCTTCATAGGAGATATGCAGTAAATTTGCATCCATGGAATAAGGCGACTTCTTGCCCCTGTCATGATCAACAGCAATATTGTGCTCTGCACAGTATGCCATCAGTTTTTCACGGGAAGTCAGATCCCACTCACGCCAGGGCGCGATGATCTGAATACCGGGTGACAGGGCATAGGCGCCCAGTTCAAATCGCACCTGGTCATTACCTTTTCCGGTAGCACCATGTGATATGGCATCAGCACCGGTTTCTGCGGCAATTTCAACCAGACGTTTGGCAATTAAAGGTCGGGCAATAGAAGTACCAAGCAGGTATTCGCCTTCATAAATGGTGTTGGCCCGGAACATGGGAAAGACATAATCCCGCACAAAGTCTTCCCGAATATCCTCAATAAATATTTCCCTGACCCCAAGAGACTCGGCTTTGGCACGTGCAGGCTCGACCTCTTTACCCTGACCAAGATCGGCAGTATAGGTCACCACTTCACACTCATAGGTATCCTGTAACCACTTAACAATAACTGAGGTATCCAGACCACCCGAATAGGCCAGTACCACCTTATTGATATCTGACATCACTCCTCCTGCACCTGCTTGAATTCCTGTAAAAAAGGGGCGCTATTGTACCTAGTCAATCCAGCCAGACCAAGGGAAAACTGTTATACTTCAGGCAAATACACTAGTGGTAAGGTTTTATGCAGGAAATCACAATCACCCGTCCTGATGACTGGCATGTGCATTTACGTGATGGTGCTGCATTAAAGAATACGGTTGCACATACAGCACGTTATTTTGGTCGTGCCATTGTTATGCCAAACCTCTCACCTGCAGTGACGACAACCGATGCCGCCCTGGCCTATCAACAACGAATTCTGGCAGTAACCCCGGAAGCTTCCAGCTTCCAGCCTTTAATGACATTGTATTTAACCGACAACACCACACCAGATGAAATTAAAAAAGCCAAAGACTGTGGCCAGGTTTTTGGAATCAAATTATATCCGGCTGGTGCAACGACAAATTCAGAATCCGGTGTAACTGATGTAAAACAAATTTATTCCTGTCTGGAGATGATGAGTGAGCTGAATATACCCCTGCTGGTTCATGGCGAGATAACAGACCACACCGTAGATATCTTTGATCGGGAAAAGGTATTTATCGACAGGATCCTCAGTAAGATAACAGCTCGTTTTAGTACGCTAAAAGTCGTCCTTGAGCATATTACAACCAGACAGGCGGTCGAATTTGTCAGCGCTGCTCCAGACACAACTGGCGCCACTATTACACCACAACACCTGATGTATAACCGTAATCACATGCTGGTCGGCGGCATACGTCCGCACTATTACTGCTTACCAATATTAAAACGTAATGAACATCAGCAGGCCCTGTTGGATATTATAGAAAGTGGCAATCCCAGTTTTTTCCTGGGCACGGACTCGGCACCACATGCAACCAGCGCTAAGGAAAACGCCTGCGGCTGCGCTGGCTGTTTCAGTGCCCATGCCGCGCTGGAGATGTATGCTGAGGTTTTCGAAAATTTAAATGCTCTGGATAAACTGGAAGCTTTTGCATCTTTTAACGGTCCGGATTTTTACGGCCTACCCCGTAATACTGACAACATCACATTGCGTAAAACCAGCTGGGATATCCCGGATAATTACGAGTTTGCTGAACAACACGTCACTCCCCTGCGGGCTAATGAAAAAATGCAATGGGCTGTAGTAAGTGACTGACAAGCAAAAAACCAAGCTCACTACACCCCTATACTCACGTTTTCGTGGCTACTTGCCTGTGGTGCTGGATCTGGAAACAGCAGGTTTTAATGCTGAAAATGATGCCATACTCGAGGTTTCTGCAGTAATTCTTGGTATGGATGACAGGGAGCATCTGGTTACTGAAACATCTCATAGTTATCATGTGCAGCCCTTCGAAGGTGCCAACCTGGATGAAGCATCGCTGAAGTTTACCGGTATCAACCCATATCACCCTCTACGAATTGCACATCCGGAAAAAGAAGTGTTTACAGATATGTTCAAGCACATCAGAAAAAAAATGAAAGCCGAAGGTTGTAATCGCGCGATTCTGGTCGCACATAATGCACATTTTGACCATGGCTTTATTCGTGCCGCTGCGGAACGTCATAACCTGAAGCGAAATCCTTTTCATCCTTTTTCCAGTCTGGATACAGTTAGCTTGTCAGCCCTTTGCTTTGGCCAGACAGTGTTATCCAGAGCTTGTGAAGCTGCTGGTTTGGAATTTGACAATGATCAGGCTCATTCTGCTAAATATGATGCCGGTAAAACTGCTGAACTGTTTTGTCATATTGTTAACCACTGGAAGAATCTGGGAGGCTGGTCTTGAGTTCAGAA
>JAYPJO010000204.1:1548-3754 GCA_038128465.1 Gammaproteobacteria bacterium | reverse complement strand
GAACAGGGTGTTGTCCCTCTCCCACTGAGTGCTGATCAGGTTGCTGATCTGGTTGAATTATTGAAAACTCCACCAGCGGGTGAAGAAGACTTTCTGCTGGACCTGATTTCCAATCGAGTACCTGCCGGAGTTGATGAGGCAGCCTATGTCAAAGCCGGGTTTCTCGATGCTGTTGCCAAAGGTGAAGCTGACTCACCACTAATTTCAAAACAAGATGCAGTTAAATTACTGGGCACCATGCTTGGCGGTTATAACATTGCGACCCTAGTGGAATTGCTGGACGATGATGAATTGGGCGCTGAAACCGCAAAACAGCTTTCACATACCCTGCTAATGTTTGATGCCTTTCATGATGTTGCCGAGAAAGCCAAAGCTGGCAATCAGAATGCTGCCAGCACCCTGCAATCCTGGGCTGACGCAGAATGGTTTACCAGCAAAGATAAACTGCCTGAAGTCCTGACAGTCAGTGTTTTCAAAGTGCCGGGCGAAACTAATACTGATGATCTTTCACCAGCGCCAGATGCCTGGTCAAGACCAGATATCCCACTACATGCCAAGGCCATGTATAAAATGCCCCGTGAAGGTATAACCAATGCCGAAGAGCAGATTCAGGAACTCAAAGGAAACGGCTTCCCAGTTGCCTTGGTGGGTGATGTCGTAGGAACCGGTTCATCACGAAAGTCTGCCACCAACTCGGTTCTGTGGCATATGGGCGATGATATTCCGCATATTCCAAACAAACGCGATGGTGGCGTATGTATTGGTGGCCAGATAGCGCCTATTTTCTTCAATACCATGGAAGATTCCGGTGCCCTGCCCATCGAATGTGATGTCAGTAAATTGAATACGGGCGACATCATTGATATTCACCCCTATGCCGGCAAGATTACCCGTCATGGCAGTGATGAATTACTCGCTGAATTCAGTCTGAAAACCGAACTGATTCTGGATGAAGTTCAGGCCGGCGGCCGAATACCACTGATTATTGGTCGTGGTCTGACAGAACGGGCGCGCACGGAACTGGGTCTGGAACCATCACCGGAATTCCGTCGTCCGACATCCGGCTCTGACAGCAATGCCGGTTACACCCTGGCACAAAAAATTGTTGGCAAGGCCTGTGGTGTCGAAGGTATTCGCCCCGGCACTTACTGCGAACCCAAAATGACCACTGTAGGCTCCCAGGATACCACCGGACCAATGACCCGGGATGAGCTGAAAGACCTGGCCTGTCTCGGTTTTACTGCTGATCTGGTCATGCAGTCATTTTGTCATACAGCGGCTTATCCAAAACCTGTTGATATAGCTACACAACACACTCTGCCAGATTTTATTCGCACCCGCGGTGGCGTTAGTCTGCGTCCCGGTGACGGTATAATTCACAGCTGGCTGAATCGCATGATATTACCGGATACAGTTGGTACTGGTGGTGATTCTCACACCCGTTTCCCTATGGGGATCTCCTTCCCTGCGGGTTCCGGCCTGGTCGCTTTTGCCGCCGCCACCGGCGTTATGCCGCTGGATATGCCCGAGTCTGTGCTGGTGCGTTTTACTGGTGAAATGCAACCCGGCATAACTCTGCGTGATCTGGTCAATGCTATTCCCTATGCCGCCATTCAATCCGGCGACCTGACTGTCGAGAAAAAAGGCAAAAAGAATATTTTCTCGGGACGTATTCTGGAAATTGAAGGTTTGCCTGACCTGAAGGTTGAGCAGGCCTTTGAGCTGTCAGATGCATCGGCTGAACGCTCAGCCGGTGGCTGCACCATCAAGCTCAACAAGGAACCTATCATTGAGTACTTCAACTCCAACATAACTCTGTTGCGCTGGATGATTGCTGAAGGTTATGGCGATGCCCGTACACTGGAACGTCGAGCCCAGGCCATGGAAGCCTGGCTGGAAGATCCACAACTGATGGAAGCGGATGCAAATGCCGAATATCACAAAATCATTGAAATTGACCTCAATGAAATTAAAGAACCTCTGCTGGCGTGCCCGAATGACCCAGATGATGTCAAACCGCTCAGTGAAGTGGCTGGCACTAAAATTGATGAAGTCTTTATTGGCTCCTGTATGACCAATATCGGTCATTTCCGTGCTGCCGGTAAAGTACTGGAACAGGTGGAAGGCACCCTGCCAACACGCCTATGGATATCCCCGCCGACCAAGATGGATGAACACCAGCTTACTGAGGAAGGCATCTATTCAA
>JAYPJO010000204.1:0-1538 GCA_038128465.1 Gammaproteobacteria bacterium | reverse complement strand
TCAACCTTTGGTTCTGCCGGCGCCAGGACAGAAATGCCCGGATGTTCACTATGTATGGGTAACCAGGCAAGGATAGCGCCTAAATCAACGGCAATTTCCACATCGACGCGAAATTTTCCCAATCGACTAGGTGATGGAGCCAATGTATTCCTGGGATCATCTGAATTGGCTGCAGTGTGTGCTGCTCTTGGCAAAATTCCTAATATGGAAGAATACATGGCGTACATGGACAGCCTGAATACCATGTCTGCGGATATTTACCGTTACCTGAATTTCAACGAGATTGAATCATTCATGCAGGGAGCCGAAAAAGCCAGGACTATCCCCGCTGTTAATGTTGAGGTCAGTGCCTGACAAACGAAAATTTTTACAGCCAGCTTCCGGCCTTTCATGAGTTTGAAAGTTTTGTTGAGCAAACTCACTATCATGAATTGCCTGAAGACTGGCTGCTGTTTATTACCGATATTAAAAATTCAACACTGGCAATTGAGCAGGGTAAATATAAGGAAGTAAACCTGATCGGCGCTGCCAGCATCACCCTTTCCATCCAGGCCTTGAATAACATTGACATCCCATTCGTTTTTGGCGGCGATGGCGCTTCACTCTGTGTACCACAACAATATGCTGAAAAAGTCAGTACTGAACTTGGCAAGCTTATTCGTTTCGCCGAAGAAAATTTTTCTCTACAACTACGGGTTGCCAGGATTCCCGTAAAGAAAATTTATCAGGCAGGAAAGGCCCTGTTGATTGCCAGACTGGAAATAACTCCGGGCAAGTCTATAGCATTGTTTCGCGGTGGTGGGCTGGACTATGCCGATCAACTTGCCAAGCTCCCGGAACAGACATTTCTGCTGGACCAAAATAAGGACAGTGTTGCCGAGCTAAAAGGTCTTTCCTGTCGCTGGAGTCCTATCCCTGCCAGCAAGGGTGTTATCCTCAGTTTGCTAGTCGTCGCCCGGGGCAATAATGTTTCTATGATTTATCAAAAAAATACTAAAAAAAATCAGAAGCTCTTTAAATAACAGCATAGAAGAAGCCAATCCGGTTAACCTCGAAAACAAAAAATATAAAACTTTCTGGCAGACGGTGTCTGAGGAATATAAATATCACAGATCCATATTTTCAATTAATTTCTACAAGCGCATCATCGAAATAATGTTTGCCGTCTCAATTTTACGTTACAGGTTTAATCCCCTATTTTTTTTTGTTTGACGCCAGTACATACAAAAAAACTATCAATCGGCACAGTGACTATCGTAAATTTGATGATACTCTGCGCCTGATCATAGACAGCAGTACTGAGGATTATGAACAGCTGCAGCAGGAACTGGAAAAATCCTATCTTGAGGGGGAAATTTATTACGGTTTGTTCGCATCCCGGGAAGCCCTCATGACTTGTTTTGTTGAAAACACCAGCCAGGGTGAGCATCTTCACTTTATCGATGGTGGCGATGGCGGCCTGGCTATGGCAGCAAGACAGCTTAAATCACAAATTAATACTGTTGAGAATTAACCCTGCTCGCGCAGGCTTTTCGAAG
>JAYPJO010000203.1:1847-3756 GCA_038128465.1 Gammaproteobacteria bacterium | reverse complement strand
CAATAAAAATCTTTTCAATATTGCCGTCATTGACCAGCATGGAATAGCGCCAGGAACGTAAACCAAAACCAAGGTTGCTCTTGTCAACCAGCATCCCCATTTTACGTGTAAACTCACCATTCCCATCAGGCAGCATTTTCACATTCTGTGCTTCCACGTGTTTGGCCCACTGAAACATAACAAAAGCATCATTTACTGAAATGCAGTAAATATCATCAACACCCTGTGCTTTGAAATCTTCATACAAAGCTTCATAACGGGGTAAATGATTAGAGGAGCAGGTTGGTGTAAAAGCTCCTGGCAAAGAAAACACCACCACTTTTTTCCCGGCAAAAATATCATCCGTGTTTGTATCCTGCCATCTATACGGGTTAGGACCTTCGACACTTTCATCACGAACACGGGTTTTAAATACTACATTTGGTACTGTTTCTTGCGCCGGCATTACTGTCTCCTTTGTTAACTATAAATACTAAATTGTGTTGGACTTTTAAAATTATTTGCGAATAAAAAATAAAATCAGATTAATCCTCGGTAATTCCCAAAACCTGCTTCTGGCATTATGAGCGATGAAATTAAAAAATATTTAATATTTCAATCTGCAAATTCTAGATTTCTGGCGTTATGAGCGAACGCAGATCGAGGCAAAATTTAAATTAAGTGAAGGAGCTTACAAAGAGTAAGTGACTGAATTAAATTTAAGCTTTAACGAAGAAGAGCGCAGCGCAGTAGCCAGCTATCACTGGGTTTGGGTACCTCCCCCACTAGGGGGTGTGACGAGTGTTGGAAAAGGCTTAACATTCTCCCCATCTGAAATCTTGGCTACGCCCTCTTTATCTACCTGATCAATCCGTACAATTGCCTGCATCGGGATAAAACTGCGTTTGACCCCATTGAATTCAGATTTCAGTTTTTCCTCAGATGGATCGACAACCACCTGAGATCGTTCGCCGAAAACAAAATCTTCGATTTCAATAAAGCCCCACAGATCACTTTGAAAGACCTGCTCAGCATAGACCTCGTAAATCTCTCCTTTATTAAGAAAGGTAATTTTAAATATCTCTTTGGGTTTTGCAGGGTTAGCCATGCTTTTCTCTTAATTTACAGTTTGACCATATAGTCCCCTAGATGGGGATAAACATCGCCTTTTCAAGGCCTTGTCGCTATAATGCCTGCCCTTTTTACTCTACTAAGCTCGGCGCTCCAGAATAGTTTATGCCAAAAAAGGTTTACATCAAAACCCATGGTTGTCAGATGAATGAATATGACAGCGCCCGCATGCTCGACCTGCTACAGGAAAGCGAGGGAATGGTTCTGGCTGAAAATGCTGAAGAAGCTGATGTCTTGTTGTTGAATACCTGTTCAATCCGGGAAAAAGCCCAGGAAAAAGTTTTTCACCAGCTGGGTCGATGGCGTAGACTCAAGGATGACAAACCTGACTTGAAAATCGCGGTGGGCGGTTGTGTCGCCTCACAAGAAGGCGAGCTGATTGGCAGGCGTGCACCTTATGTAGATGTTGTCTTTGGTCCCCAGACTTTACACCGTTTACCCGGTTTATTGCAGAAACCGCAAGATGGCAGCCCGGTAGTTGATATCAGCTTTCCCGAAATTGAAAAGTTTGACCGCCTGCCACAACCCAGTGTTTCAGAATGCCAGGCCTTTCTGACAATTCAGGAAGGCTGCAGTCGCTATTGTTCATTCTGTGTTGTGCCCTATACACGGGGAGAGGAAGTCAGCAGACCACTGGATGATATTCTTGCTGAAGCAGTACATCTGGCTGCCCAGGGAGTACGGGAAATCAACCTGTTGGGCCAGAATGTCAATTCATACCGGGGTCTGAGCCACGAAGGTGATATTATCGACCTGGCTACCCTGATTACTTATATCTCAGCAATTGACGGCATAGATC
>JAYPJO010000203.1:0-1833 GCA_038128465.1 Gammaproteobacteria bacterium | reverse complement strand
TACCGGTGCAAAGTGGCTCGGATCGCATCCTTGCCATGATGAAACGTAATCATACGGTGCTGGAATATAAGTCCATTATCCGTAAATTACGAGCTATACGTCCGGGTATCAGTATTTCATCAGACTTTATTATCGGCTTCCCGGGTGAAACAGAGCGTGATTTTGAAGATACCATGAATCTGATAGCTGATATTGGTTTTGACCATTCCTTCAGTTTCATCTACAGCGCCCGGCCCGGCACGCCAGCTGCTGAACTCAAGGATGACACGCCAGAAAACATTAAAAAACAGAGGCTTGCCATACTACAGGAGCGCATTTTGCAGCATGCAAATGCAATTTCTGAAGCCATGGTTGGTACTGAGGAAACAATACTGGTCACCGGGCCATCAAAGAAAGACCCTGGTCAGCTTCAGGGTAGAACTGAAAACAACCGGGTGGTCAATTTCAGAGCTGAACAACCTGATCTGATCGGAAAAATAATCCCGGTAAAAATTACTGAAGCGCTTCCTAACTCATTGCGGGCTCAGCCTGTCTAGATTCAGGATTTACCTTAAGCACTTGATTTCATAAAAATTTAATACCATTTCCCCAATCACTTGATATACTGGCAAATGAGCTGGTAATACAGGAGGCACTGTCCCCTTTTGACTACAACTAATCAAGCCTACAGGCTTCAACTGGAGCCTGAAAACCCACAACGCCTGGCCAGCCTCTGCGGCCGTCTGAATGAGCACATTCGACAAATAGAAGAACGCTTACAAATCAAGATACAAAACCGAGGTTCTGTATTTACGCTGAATGGTGCAGCGGATGCGGTTGCATCAGCGACAAACATTCTGAATGCATTGTATCAACTGACCGAAACAGAGCATGACCTCAATCCTGAGCAGATACATTTAAGTATCCAGGAACAACTGAGCACTCTGGAGACAGAGACTGAACAGGAAGATCAGCCACAACAGGATGTACAACTGATCAGAACGCCCAAATGCTCAATCAAACCACGTAGTCATCACCAGAACGAATATGTTCGTGCCATTATGCGCAATGATATTAACTTTGGCATTGGCCCGGCCGGTACCGGTAAAACCTGGCTGGCTGTAGCCTGTGCTGTAGAAGCCCTGGTAAATGACAGGGTTGGTCGGATCCTGCTGGTTCGACCTGCTGTTGAAGCCGGTGAGAAGCTGGGTTTTTTACCAGGTGATCTGAGCCAGAAAGTAGATCCCTATTTGCGCCCATTGTATGACGCACTGTATGAAATGCTGGGATTTGAACGTGTCGCCAAACTGATAGAGCGCAACATCATTGAAGTCGCTCCTTTGGCGTACATGCGTGGTCGTACACTCAATAATTCATTTATTATTCTGGATGAAAGCCAGAATACAACCGCCTCACAAATGAAAATGTTTCTGACCCGAATTGGTTTTGGTTCAACAGCGGTTATCACCGGTGACGTTACCCAGATCGACTTGCCTAAAGGGGAGCGTTCAGGACTGGTACATGTGAATTCGATTCTGGCGAACATCAAAGGCATCAGCTTTTCTTATTTCAGTGCCAAAGATGTTGTACGACACCCTATCGTGCAACGTGTCGTAGAAGCCTACGATGAACATGACAAACTGAATATTTCCTCCCTGAAGAACAGCGAAACCCAAAATGACAGTGCCGAACAGGAACGCATCAATGAGCGTGACAGTTGAACTGATGAATGTTTCAGAAGAAAACACGGTGCCCAGTCAGAAAGATTTTGAATACTGGGGTGATGCAGTCCTGAATGACCTCCAGCTAAGAGAGCAGGTTTACGAGCTTGGTATACGCCTGGTTTCTGAAAAT
>JAYPJO010000202.1:0-3765 GCA_038128465.1 Gammaproteobacteria bacterium | reverse complement strand
TATCCATTTGAACACTTACACTATTTCATAAACCGGAGCACCTGACATGAAATCTAAAATAGTAAAAGTTTTTACCCATCTGTGTAGTTGTCTAGTTCTTGCCTGTTCGATGTCAACATCAGCATCCGCACAGATGATGACACCACAGGGAGTGCTCGAAGAGGCTGCTGAAGCCATGGGAGGGCTGGATGAAATTCAGTCAGTTGACAGCCTGCTGATGACCGGGTTCAGCCAGACCCTGAACCAGGATGGCGGTTCGGCACCATCACCGCATCCCAAGGCGCCACCGAAGCTGGCTGCACAAAACGGTGTTGAACGTTACTTTGATCTGTCAGATATGCGTGCTTTCCAGACCCACAGGCAGGGCTTTTTATTTCCTTTTGCTCTGGCTTTTGGTCATTCCTGGGCACCTGCTTCACAGGTGCAGGAAGGGATGGCTGCCCTTAATCACCCATTACCGGCTCTCAAGGCAGCCCTGACGGGTAATGCTGAACTCGGGGCCATGGGTGTGGAGGATGACAATATCGTTATCGAGGTAAACCTGTCAGACATCACTTACTGGCTGGGCATCAACCAGCTGAACAAATTACCGGCCTGGGTAAGGTGGACCGGACCACACGCCAACCTGGGTGAGGTTACCTATACCACTTGGTTTACCGGTTATGTGCCTTTTGACGGGATCAGGCTGCCTTCTGGTTTTACTACTGAAATAGACTGGCGCGAAAACGTGGTTACTGTCTTTCATGTTGATTCTTATGAATTAGATGCAGATCTGCCTGAATTTGTCGGAACCGGCGGTGGCTTTGGCGGTGGCGGCAATCCTGAAGTCGTCGTTACTGAAGTCAGTGACGGGGTCTGGGATCTGCGTGTCGGCAGTAATGGCGGTGCGGTAGTGGAATTCGATGATCACCTGCTCATGTTTGAAGCTTATGGTAATGAAGCCAATTCGCTGGCCAGAATAGATCGCGCCAATGAACTTGTGCCCGGCAAAGAAGTGACCCATTTGATCCTGTCTCATCATCACTTTGATCACTCCGGTGGTATCAGGGCTGCTGTCTCAAGAGGTTTGACCATCATTTCAAAACGTGAAAATGAAGGCATCGTGAGAGAGATGGTGTCGCGACCAGCACCAAATTATCCGGATGCCCTGGCGCGAAATCCACAGCCTTTGCATTTTATGCCGGTTGATGAGCATCTTGTGCTTGAAGACAGCACCCGCCGTGTGGATGTTTATGAAGTAGTGGGACATATGCATATGACTGAAGCCGTGTTTGCCTACATCCCTGATGAAAACATCCTGATGCAGGGAGACATGTTTGATATCGGCTGGGACTGGCACTGGTGGGGTGGTAATTACCTGGACAGCATTGAGCACTTTGGTTTAAGCCCTGAAATCGATATTCCGGTGCATGGGCGTGTAGCAACCCTGAATGAAGTGATCAGTAATATAGAAAGCCAGGTCGCTGCAGCAAGGGAATTCTGTGCCAGGGATGCCTCTGTGGGTATCTTCATGGCTGGTTGCCCCGTGAAGTACAGCAGGGATTAATACAGAAACAATAACGGTCGAGAATTCATGTTGGCAGTAATTTTTGAAGTTCAGCTTAAGGATGGTAAGCAGCAGGAATACATCGATATCGCTACTGAACTCAGAAAACAACTGAAAGATATTGATGGTTTTATTTCGATAGAGCGCTTTCAAAACCTGGCTGAGGAAGACAAATTGTTGTCGCTTTCCTACTGGCGTGATGAGGAAAGCATAATAAACTGGACTCGGTATTGGGGGTTGGTCACCATGACCAATAACAACAACTATTAAGTAGGTTAGTATCTATTTGCAACCCATAGCTGACAACAAAAAAATTAGAATATGAATCTAGATCGTTTAAATAAAGGATGAAAATAACTATGAACAGAAACAGAAAGATGCTCGTGCTGCTGGCAGCTCTTATGTTTGTATCATGTCGCGGCGGCGAACCGGGAAATCCGGTCGGTGTGCAGGCAGATCCGATTATCACGAACGTCAGTCTGCTGCATATGAATGTCGCGAATATGGATCGCTCGCTTGCATGGTACCAGGACGTGCTCGGAATGTCGGACGTGGGCGGTAATGGTGGTCCGCTGGCGACACCGACCGTGCCCGAACCCGGTGCACTGATGCGTACCGAGGTGCTCTCGCCACCGGGCAGTGAACTTGAAATTGAGCTCGTAGAGGTGTCGGGAATCGAACTTCGTCCACAGCAGCCAAACATTCAGGATCCCGGCGCAATCATGCTTGCCGTAGCGGTCAGTGATCTTGATCGCGCACTAGCGGGGGCGCGACAACTGGGCCTCGAGGTGTTGTCTGAAGGGGGGGAGGTGGTCGTTACCGAAGAGCGGGGACGACAGGTAATGGTGCGCGATGCTGATGGTTTCGTCACTTATATGACGCAGAGTACCGAGCCCAACGCCGCTCCCGTGGCTATCGCCTTTATCTTTATGAGTGTGGCTGATCTGAACGAAACAGTCGCCTTTTACAACGGTGTGTTCGGGATGAGCATGGAGCCGCCGGGTGAGCCCGGACCGACACCGGCGCGTATTGCAGCGCTCGTGGACGATCCGGCGCTGGCCGAATTTCGTCTGGGGACGGATTACATCTTCCCTGGTGCCGCAGGTGCGATGCTCTTGCAGGAATTTCGCGGCGGACAACGCGAGGCTGTGCGGCACCGCGTGCAGGATCCCGGTGGCCCGATCATTACGATGAATTCCCATGACCTTCATGGTTTGTTGCAACGCGTCGAGGCTTTTGGCGGTACGGTCGGTATGGAAGAGACGTCGCCACCTGTCGCGCCCGACGCCACCTTCGCATGGTTTCGTGATCCGAACGGACTGCTGATGCGAGTAACTGCCTCACCATAGCACCTCGGGCTCAGAGGAACGACCACGCGGATTCGATCAAAACTAACGAGTTGACAATCTTTAATACTGATAGCTAATGGCCAAGAGCAGAAACAAACATTTATAGAACATAAACTGAGTTGAAACGCTTTCCTGAATTTCAAGCATGCCGGAAATAATCATAAGAATTGCTTCTGATGACGACACGGCTGAGTTGCTGGATATATTTAACAACTCAAGATTGGCTTTGGGCTGCTATCCTGATGCAAGCATGTCCATGGCTGACTTTTCAGTTCTGATCGCAGAAGAAGAAATTTACGTCGCTACTGATAATAATGGCGAGATTATGGGCTTCGCTGGGATTTGGGTGCCGGACAATTTTATTCATCACCTTTATGTCCTGCCTGACAAGCAGGGGCAGGGCACAGGCACAAAATTACTGAATAAGTGCGTCGAAACCTATGGTCTGCCGTTAACCCTGAAATGCGATCAGATTAACGTAGCGGGCCACTCTTTTTACGAGCACTATGGTTTCAAAGCAATTTCTACCGGGGAGGGCGATTATGGCACCTGGGTGGAATATGCAATTTCCTAACACCTGACCACCGGAATATCCGGCCAGTGTGTCGTGTAACGTGGTGACATGTAATCACGCTTCATCATCCATTTTTCCTGAATGCCGCTGTTCAGCAATTTAATTGTATGCTTGCCGTAACGCTGGTTGGTTTTATCCATAACCCGCATAAGTCTGCGTGACTTTTCGCTTTGCTGCGGATTGAAAAAATCTTTTTGTTCATGTTTTTTTGTGCGTACATCCAGCAGGCCAACACCACATTTTTTATAACGCAGTCCGGGGCGGTAAATTTCTGCCAGGGCATCTGCTGCAGCTCG
>JAYPJO010000201.1:2053-3771 GCA_038128465.1 Gammaproteobacteria bacterium | reverse complement strand
GCTCTACTTCATCCACCTTGGCTTTGGCCTCGTTCATTTCGTTTTCAATAGAAACACGGGAAGAAAGCTTTTCTTCCAGCTCCTGTTTCAGTGCAGGGATAGGGTCATCATTTTGTTTCAGATTGCTCTGAATTTGCAGCTGGCGACTGACATAGGTCTGCACCTGCGTGGTAATTCTGTCCAGTGCTGTATTGAGTGAATTTAATTGTGTGAGCTGTGTCTGATGTTGCAGGGTCAGATCATGACTCCTGTCCTTATCTGCTCCCGCTTGCTGTCGTGCTGCTTCCAGATTTATCCGAACATCTTCACGGGCCTGCAATAATTCTTCCCGCTTGTCTGTATCATTCGCCATTCTGTCGAGAGCATCCTGCAGGTTGATTCTCGCTGTAGCTATATTTTCCTGCTCAAGTTTAACCTGCTCTGCCAGTTCTGAAATCTCTTCGTTGATACGTTGTTTGCGCTGGTTGGTCTGCTCTACTTTTACTTTTGCAGCAGAACTTTCCGCATTGATATTAGCGGCTTGCATATTCAATTGCGTCAGCTTGTCCAGATATGCTTCCTTTTCCTGCTCCATGGTTTTTAACTGTGACTCCATACGATCAGAATCTGCTGTGCTCGTTTCAATGTCTTTTTTGAGTGCGTCTATTGTTTTGGAGAGAGCGCTTATTTCATCCTGACGTTTTAACATGCCGGCTTCTTCATCAAAATCTTTGGCTATACGTAACCAGTTTACCCCTAACCAGATGCCTTCCTTTGTCACTATTGATTCATGGTTTTGTAAATCTGACCGCAGCTTCAGTGCTTCAGTCAGTGAATCGCCCACATAAACACCGGCAATCAATGCATTGATATGATCACTGCCAGTGACTTTATCACTCAGCGCTCGTCCATCCAGTGAATTTGTAGCAGAATTAGCACCATCAAAAGTTGTATCAATAAAATTTAACAAGCCATGACTAAAACCAGCCAGTAATTCATCCAGTGAGTCCAGGCTGTCTACACAAACTGCCTGCATGTTATTACCCAGCACTGTTTCAACGGCCAGCTCCCAGCCGGATTCAACATTCAGGCCATCCAGCAAACGCCTGTTGTTAGCAAGATTATGCTGTTCCAGCCAGGTAAAAGACTGCTCTTCCTTACCCAGCGCAGCCTGTTGCAGGGCCTCCAGAGAGGATTGCCGTCCCATCTGACTTTGTAGTTCACTGCGTAGTTGCGCCAGTTTGTTATTCGCCTGTTTCAGTTTTTCTCGGGTGTCTTCAATACCGCTGAGTAAGGTTTTATTCTCATCCTGCAAGGCCCCAGTATCGGTTTCTATCGCCCTGCTTTTTTCGGTCAGGTCGGCAATCTCCTGTTCATCCTGATCGGTGTGCAGGCTATCAAGTTCTTCAGTCAGTGACGCCTGACGCTGAATGCCACGTTCTACAATATTTTCCAGATGTCTGATACGTTGCTGCTCTACTTCAGCCTGGCGGGTTGCTTCGGCTGAATCGGTATTGAAATGATCCCAGTCCTGCTGCCAGGCTGACATCGCTGATTCAGCGGCTGCCAGTGCTTCAATTGATACCTTTTCCTGCTCTGATGCTGTATTGAGTTCGGGTTCTATCTGTTTGATGGCTGCCTGCAACTGGGTGATTTGCTCTTTATCTTCAAGCAATTCATTTTCAGCATTGGTGAGATTAATCTGTATATTGCCCAGCTCTTCGGAAAGTTCCAGCTGG
>JAYPJO010000201.1:0-2043 GCA_038128465.1 Gammaproteobacteria bacterium | reverse complement strand
CTCTGATGCTCTATATTCTGTTCAATTTTGCTGATTTCACTGCCAAGTGAATAAAAACTGGCCTGCACTTTCTGATAAGCGTCCTGCAATTCGGTATTGGCTTCCCGGTGCTGTTCAATTTCCGCTTCAAAGCCCCGAAAAGAGGCAATGCTGGCTTCAAGTTTAACTTCCAGATCCCGAATGGTTTCCTGCGCTTTTTTAACTTCGCTGTCAAAATCCCGCCAGAGCAGGGCATTCAGATTTGCCTGCGTATCTCGTTCCTGTTGTTTGTATTCTGTATATCGTTCTGCAGCCCTCGCCTGACGCTGCAAATGCTGTAACTGACGCTCGAGTTCTTCACGTATATCAGTCAGGCGTTCCAGGTTCTCCTTGGTACGTTTAATGCGGTTCTCGGTTTCACGACGTCGCTCCTTGTATTTGGAGATACCGGCAGCTTCTTCAATAAAAATACGCAGCTCTTCAGGTTTTGACTCAATCAGGCGCGAAACCATGCCCTGCTCAATAATCGAATAGGAACGTGGCCCCAATCCTGTACCCAGGAATATGTCAGTAATATCCCGGCGCCGGCATTTCTCACCATTTAGCAAATAGGTGGACTGAGCTTCGCTGTTAACAACACGCTTGACGGATATCTCATTAAAGCTAGCATATTGCCCTTTGATAGTACGGTCGCTGTTATCGAAAATCAGCTCAACTGAGGCCTGGCCAACGGGTTTGCGGCTGCTGGATCCGTTAAAAATAACATCGGTCATCTGCTCACCACGCAGGTTCTTGGCAGAGCTTTCACCCAGCACCCAGCGTACGGCATCAATGATATTGGATTTGCCACAGCCATTAGGACCGACTACGGCACAAAGATTGGTGGGGAGGTTAACTGTGGTCGGGTCTACGAATGATTTAAAACCTGCTAATTTAATGCTTTTTAGTCGCATTGAGCCGACATACCCCAGGAACAGATGAACTTCAGTTATTCATAGAGAGTTTATCTGATCTTATGAGTAAACTCACCTGAAAAATGAGATTCGATAAAGAATTTAGCATTTATTGAAGCAGATCATATTTCAAGAAATTTAGTTCTATACAGACACTTAAGTTTTTTGCTATATTGCGCGCCTAAAATCATGATTTATAAAGATTTAGGGTCACCTGAAGCCGTGAGCAGGCTAGGAATTATCAAATCATGACAATAAAAGACAAGTCAGGTAATAAATGGATATATTCAGCCTCTTCAGCTCTTTTTGCGTAACCGGCGCCTCTCTTTTCGCCCTCAAACCTGTAGCCAGCAAAGTTGGCCTGATGGATCACCCAGGTGGGCGAAAAACTCACGCCGATCCCACGCCTCTTGTCGGTGGCATTGGTATTTATCTTGGCGTGGTGTTTATCTCCTTATTTAACCCCACTGTATTAAATGAATATGGTGACCTGTTGGCGATCTCGGCGATTGTCTTGGTCTTAGGGGCAATAGATGACTATAAACACATGCCGGTGAGTATACGTATGGGGGGGCAAGCCGCTGCGGCCAGTCTGATGTTTTTTGTCGCTGGAAACCAACTGACCTCACTCGGGAATATCTTTGGTTTCGGGGAGATTCATCTGGGCCTGATGAGTTTTCCCGTTACCGTGATTGCCACCGTGGGAGTCATTAACGCCATCAACATGAGCGATGGCATGGATGGCCTGTCAGGCGGTATGGTCACTATTGCCCTGGCCTTTGTCGGGGTTATTGCCTGGCAAACCGGACATGATAATTTGCTAGTCTTTGTGGCCATTTTATTAAGCGCCCTGCTGGCCTTTCTGGCGCTTAATTTCCGGCTACCCTGGCGTAAACCGGCCATGGTCTATCTGGGTGATTCCGGCAGTACTTTTTTAGGCTTTGTGCTGGCCTGGCTCTTGATCGAAGCCACACAAAACAGCACGGCGATGATTCCCCCAGAATTGGCTTTATGGTTTGTGGCCGTTCCCCTGATGGACACTATGACCTTACTCATTAAACGCCCCCTCAAAGGCAAATCGCCCTTTCATCCCGGCCGCGATCACCTGCAC
>JAYPJO010000200.1:0-3792 GCA_038128465.1 Gammaproteobacteria bacterium | reverse complement strand
TGCTTACTCTATGCTGGCGATCACAGGAGCAAAGGTTTCCTGCCATATCTGGTGATTGATAATACCAACATGGCGATAGCGGATCATGCCTGAACTGTCCACGATAAATGTTTCGGGCGCACCGGCAACACCAAAATCAATACCCAGACTGCCATCCAGATCGACAATGATTTTTTCAAATGGAGAACCTTTTTCTTCAAGGAAAAGACGTGCTTCATTCAGGTCATCTTTATAATTTACACCGATAAAGTTAACGTCCTGCTCCCGATCACTGATCTCCACTAGGTAGGGATGTTCCTCATGACAGGGCGGGCACCAGGTAGCCCAGAAATTTATAATACTGATACTGCCATTCAGATCGGCAGTAGTTATTTGTTGCATGTCTGCTGCAGCTGTCAGTTCCAGGCCAGGTAATTCAAATTCCGGTAGAGGGCGGTTTACCAGTGCCGATGGTACCATGTTCGGGTCGCGACCCAGACCAAATAACAACAGACCAAGCATGGCAATAAAAAATAAAGCGGGGATCAATAATAATGCACGCTTGTTCATCAGGACTCCGTGGCCAATCCAGGTTTACCTTTGCTGATGTTTTTATCAGTTCTTACGGGTTCAGACTGACTTACTTTTTTCTTGCTGCGATAACGTTTGTCAGTAATAGCCAGCACTCCACCAAAGGCCATAAATACACCGCCCATCCATATCCACAATACAAAAGGTTTATAGTGAATACGTACAACCCAGCTGCCATCACCTCTTTCATCACCCAGGGCTGTAAATAAATCCCTGAACAGGCCCACATCAATACCTGCCTCGGTCTGCACAACTCGAGTGGCAAAATACAGACGTTTCTCCGGGTACAGTGTCAGGTATTCTTCACCATTTTTAAGCACCCTGATTGAGGCACGATCCGCCTGATAGTTTGGTCCCTGTTCCAGAGTAGCTCCCTCGAATATAAACTCGTAACTGCCGATGGTTTCAGATTCACCTGCTGACAGCCTTACATCTCTTTCTATGCTGTACTGACTGGTCAGGCATACACCGAGAATGGTGATGGCCATACCCAGATGGGCAAACTGCATGCCCCAGTAACTGAGGCTTAGTGCTTTCAAACCCTTGATAAAAGAATCCTTGTTTGAGGTTTTATTGAGAATATCCTTACCGATAGTAAGAATAATCCAAAGCGCCAGCATGACGGCAATGATTGCCGACATGTTGATATCAGTGGTAACAATTACCGGAATGATAATGCCCAGTGCAATACTGGCTATTAAGGTTTTGCCCAGTTGCTGTTTCAGATAAACCAGCGAAGTTTTTTTCCAACGGGAAAAGGTGCCGATTCCCAACACCAAGGCCAGCAATGCCATCAGGGGCACAAAGATGGTATTGAAATAAGGTGGACCGATTGACACCCGGTTAGCTTCTCCGTAGATGGCTTCATGAATCAACGGATACAGGGTTCCCAGTAAAACAGCTGCTGTAGAAACAACCAGAATAATATTGTTGATCAGTAAAAATACTTCTCGCGACGTCAGGCCATAAGAGGCTGTACTTTTCACTACTGGTGCCCTGATCGCATATAGAAACAGCGAAGAGCCTATAACAATCAGCATGATGGTTAACAGCACCATGCCCCTGGCCGGATCAACAGCAAAAGAATGTACCGACGTAAGCACACCGGAACGCACAATAAAGGCACCCAGCAGGCTCAGGGAAAATGCAGCAATGGCCAACAATACGGTCCAGCTTTTGAATACACCGCGCTTTTCAGTTACCGCCAAGGAATGGATCAGGGCGGTACCAACCAGCCAGGGCATGAAAGACACATTCTCAACCGGATCCCAGAACCACCAGCCACCCCAGCCCAGTTCGTAATAAGCCCACCAGCTGCCCAGTGCAATACCAATGCTTAGAAAGGCCCAGGCAGCATTGGTCCATGGCCGGGTCCAGCGTGCCCAGGCAGCATCCAGTCGACCACTCAGTAATGCCGCGATAGCAAAAGCAAAGGCTACCGAAAAGCCGACATAACCCATATATAAAAACGGCGGATGCACAATCAAACCAAAATCCTGCAGCAAGGGATTGAGGTCACGACCATCAAGCGGTGTATTGAGCAAAGTCCGCTCAAAAGGATTTGAAGTCAGCAGCATAAACAGTAAAAAGCTGACCATGATCAGGCCCATGACGGAGAGTACTCGAGCCAGGATATCCAACGGTAAATTCTTACTGAACAGACTGACAGCATAGGACCAGGTGGCGAGGATCAGTATCCAGAGTAGCAGTGAGCCTTCATGGCCACCCCAGACTGCAGCAAACTTGTACCGACTCGGTAATAGTGAATTTGAATTTCTGGCAACATAATCCACTGAAAAGTCATTGTTCAGGAATGCATAGGCCAGACAGGCAAAACTGAGCACCATGAAGACCCAGATCCCTGAACTCAGTGGTCGGCAAAGCGTCATCCAGAGCTGATTATTTTGAATCACTCCTGCCATCGGCATCACTACCATGAGTGATGCCAGACAAAAGGCCAGGATCAGGGAAAAATTACCTAGCTCAGGGATCACAGGTCGCTCCCGAGGCTTCCATTGCAGCTACCGACTCTGCCGACATATAGTTTTCATCATGTTTAGCCAGTATCTGCGAAGCCTGAAATACACCGTTGCTATCAATATAACCATCAGCCACGACACCCTGCCCTTCACGGAATAAATCTGGCAATACGCCGGTATAGTTAACCCTGATATCCTGAGCACAATCCGTCGCTAAAAATTCAACCAGCGTCCCTTCAAGTTCGCCGGCTTTAAGGCTGCCGGTTTTTACCATGCCGCCAATACGGAAATTCTGACCGCTGGGTACGGCTCCCTGTGCCACTTCAGTGGGAGTATAAAACACGTTGATACCTTCATTGAGTGCAAACAGCACCAACCCGATTGCAATAGCAGAACCGGTGACAATAAATCCGACAATGGCCATGCGTTGTTTACGTTGCGTTGCCATTCGTCATTTCCTCCTGTTTTTGTCTGGCGCGGGCACGTTCCTGCTGAACCTCTTCACGCCGTAACTGTTGTTTCAAATATTTTTTCCTGGCCAGTATGGGTTGCCATATATTAAAGATCAGTACCAGGATAAAAAATGCATAGGCTGACCAGACATATGCGGCATACCCGCCCATAGCTATAAAATCACTGAAACTGTCGAAGCTACCCATCAGGCTTCCTTCTTCATTTCAGCAAAAATTTCCTGAACCCAGTCGGCTCTGCGTTCCCTGATCAGTATTTCATTTCGGGTTCTTAATATCAGTGCAATCAGGAAGAAAAACAATACGCCAAAACCTACAAAGAAAGCCGGCACCCATATTTCGGGCGGGTTTGCTGCCGTATTGCTTAGGGATAGCTCACTGGAACCCTGATGCAGGGTATTCCACCAATCCACAGAGAATTTGACGATAGGGACATTCACAATACCGACCAGGCTGAGAACAGCCGCAGCCCGTGCCCCTGCTTCCTGCGAGTCATAGGCAGCGCGTAAGGCCATGACTCCGGCATATAAAAACAGCATGACCAGCGTCGAGGTTAACCGGGCATCCCAGATCCACCATGTTCCCCAGGTTGGTATCCCCCAGACTGATCCGGTAAAAAGTGCTACAGCTGTAATGGTCAAACCGATCGGGGCACAGGCTTTTGCTGCCATATCAGCCATTTTGACGCGCCAGATAATGAATGCGCCGGAAAAGATTGCCATCATGGCGTACCAGCTCCAGGACATGATTGCTGTTGGTACATGGATATAGGC
>JAYPJO010000199.1:1794-3802 GCA_038128465.1 Gammaproteobacteria bacterium | reverse complement strand
GGGCTGTATTGCAGAAAATTGGTAATTTCCTCCAACTCTGGTCCGACCTCTTCCAAGGCAAAGACAGCTCCGCAAACAAATGCCAGTGGCAATAAAAATATTCTTTGAACGTGTGATTTCATCTCAATCTCCTTGAAAAATCGATATGTTATAGTGTCTAACATGCCCAGTGTTCACAGAAACAAATTAATGGGTTTAAGAATTAAGCTATTCGGCCATGACAGCTTTGAGGCGGTCGGGATCGCGCCAGCGGTTACTGGCTAGCCTGGAAATAAAAACGGTAGCTATTCCCAGTATCATGACCACAAAAGCTATCCAGGATACGCGCGGGCCAAAGGTAAAGACCTTGATAATAAAGAACTGGATGACAAGCATGGCCCAGTGCAATGACGTGGATGCCCACATTACCCAGCGTGTGTCACCTGCGCCTCTTAATACACCGGCTGCCACCTGTAACATGCCTTCACACAGAACATAACAGCTCAAGCCTATCATCATGAAACGGGACAAAACACGGATAGCTTCAGCATCTTCTTCATAAAAAATGAATACTTCCACCAGCAGGTTACGGAATATCAGAAAGACCAGGGCCAGGAAAAGGGAATAACCGATACCCAGTATGTAACCCGCCGTGGTAACTTCATTAGCCTTGTGCATGTCATTTGCACCGACAAAACGGCCAATCATACTCATTACGGCAATATTCAGGCCCAGCAGCGGTACAAAAGAGAGGATATCCCAATTGAATACGATAGTAGCCGAAGCCGCTTCGGGAATGCCATACGACTGAAACATCAGTAAAAACAGGTTGAAGGCAGCAACATTGAGAAACATTTCCAATCCGGAAGGAAAACCCAGACGGATATACCTGCCGGTAATGCCGCGATCAAATACCAAAGAGGTATTGACCATAAACCGTTCACGGTTTTCCTTTGTAAGGTAAAAAGCCAGGTAAATTGCAATGGTAAAGATGGTACTGATCACTGTGCCATAGGCAGCGCCTTCTATACCCAGGGCGGGAAAACCCACGCGACCAAAAATCAGGCACCAGCTTAACGGAATGTTGAACAGGATACCCAGCACATCAGATATCATGACGATCTTGGTCTTACCAATACCGGAGAAAAAAGTCGATAAACAGACTTTGATCAGGGTAGTGACACTGCAGAACATCAGAATTGAATAATAGCTTCGTTCCAGCTCAACCTGATCAGGAGCATGTCCCATGCCGGCAAAGATATTTCTCATAGCAAGGCCAACAATAATTAAAAGTGGCGTGCAAACCAGTGCCATTATGATGCCCTGGGTAATGACCCGGGAGCATTTATGCAGCTCATTTGCACCCAGGTATTGCGCCACTAGCGCTGTGGCATAAGCCAGGATGCCGTTGAGCAAAGAAATCGAGAAATACCAGGCAACTCCACCACCCAGTGCAGCAGCCATATGCACAGGCCCCAGCTGGGCCAGAAAATAACGGTCAGTAAATATCATCACCGCGAATGCGCCCTGTGAAACCACCATAGGGCCAGACATCTGCAATAAGATAGACAGAGTCCTGGAATTGTATTGCCAGTCTTTCAGGTTCATTGTAAGGGCTATGATAAGTAAAAAGAGGAGGGATTGTACGCTTGCACAATAGTAATGACTATGAGTACATCATCCAGCATGAAAATAAAGGGCTAGTAAATTACACCTTGTATATTTCGGGATGTTAATTTACATAAAATGTAGTATGTTTAACCATAATAATTGTAGGGTTATACCTTGCTTCTACAGTGTGAGGCGAGCAGAACCCCGGTTTTATTAATAGTAATTTTAAATCGTCAATAATAATTAGTAATTTAATCAGTAAGGGGGAATGCAGACCGTGAAAATATCACTTAAAAAAGCTTTTGTGCTGGCCATAACAGCATTGAGTTTTGGTGCTATCGATCCGGCTTCAGCACATCACAGCTTTGCTATGTTTGATCGTGATACTGAGGTTGTAGTAACCGGAGATGTAGTACGC
>JAYPJO010000199.1:0-1784 GCA_038128465.1 Gammaproteobacteria bacterium | reverse complement strand
TTCGCAATAATGCTGATGGTGAGATATGGGCATTTGAGGGTGGTGCGCCTCCCGGCCTGGTAACTGATGATCCTCCTATGAATGGCTTTACTTTCCAGCCTGGTGATGCAGTTGAAATGGTGGTTTGCCCCCTTCGTGATGGACGCAGTGGTGGTGCCATCGGCATCATCATCAAAGATGATATATGGTACACCCCTAATGATGGTGGATGTGGACCCAACTTTGATGCTTGGCGTGACTGGTATCCGAAAGGCTATCTATCCAAGCAGGCTGCATTGGATGCCGGAGAAGTTATACCGGAAGACTAGATTCAGGCATGCAAAAAAAGGGCTTCATCAGAAGCCCTTTTTTTATGGGTGCAATTTATTGTTCCAATAATGTTGCAAATCATTTAATCATAGGTGAAATGTGATGAAGACAGGATTTTATTTTTACAAAATGCTCTAGGATAATTTTCAGTTAGAATGGAGAGTCATTAATGTTTACAGTTAAGTGGCCCGTGGACCTGGCAATATTATTTTTTTCTAATTTAAAAACGATGGTCAGACTGGTTATTATTATTTTGATATTGATGCAGAGTGCCTGTTCGACGCTTGAGAATGCCAGCATTGAAATCAGTGATCAGCATTACCGTATCTACAATGGTGAGGGTATGGCTGTTGATTTTGATCAGATGCTGGGACAGGCGAGCCAGATGGATGTGGTATTTATCGGTGAAAGCCACAATGATCCGGTTGCACATTACCTCGAGAACCGCATTTTTGAAGCACTGGCAGATAACAACAGTAACCTGGTCCTGTCTATGGAAATGTTAGAATCTGATATTCAGTACATCCTGGATGAATACCTGAACGATATGATCAGGGAAGACCATTTCATGGAAAGTACTAGGGCTTGGCAAAATTATGAAAGTGATTACAAAAGCCTGATCGAATTTGCAAAAGAGAATTCTTTGCCGGTTTTGGCAGCCAATGCACCACGACGCTATGTCAACCTGGTAGGCAGAGAAGGCCAGCAGGCCCTGCTGGCATTATCTGATGAAGCCAGGCAGTTTTTACCTCCCTTACCCTATGCAGACGCATCTGAAGCTTATGCTGAAAAATTCATGTCACTCATGCAGGGCATGAACCCCCAGGCAGGTGAGGATGCAGGGGCTGAGCATACAGTGTCTGAGTTATCAGAAGAGGAAATGGCAGAACAGCATGAGCAACAAGAGCGTCTGCAACGCAGCCTGGGCGCACAGAGTTTATGGGATGCCAGTATGGCCTGGTCTATTAGCTCTTATCTGCTGGAAAATCCGGATTCTTCAATTTTGCATGTGAACGGTAATTTCCATAGCGAAGAAAGGCTGGGTATTCTGGATCATTTACGCGCCTACCGGCCACAAACAGCTATGCTGGTCATCGCGATCATCAGCAGTGAATCATTTCCTGAATTCGATCAGGCTGAAATGCAACAGCAAGGAGACTATGTGATTGTCACAGATGTATCCATGCCGCGTACTTTTTAGTTAACGATTTTTTAACGATTTATTTAGATCGCTGAAGTGATCAGCTGTTCGGCGACCATATCACCAAAATCACTGGTGCTAACCAGTTTTACATCCCCACCTGGCTTGGACAGGTCGGGCGTGGAAAAACCCTTAGCAAAAACGCTTTGCATGGCCTGCCACAGGTTTTTGGCTTCGGCATCCATGTTGCAGCTCATTTCCAGCATCATGGCGACAGAGCCGATCATGGAATAGGGATTGGCAATATTCTGCCCGGCTATATCCGGTGCAGAAC
>JAYPJO010000198.1:1232-3805 GCA_038128465.1 Gammaproteobacteria bacterium | reverse complement strand
GCGTAACACCAAGGTTATTGACATCATTAATACACTAAAGACCTATCATGTAAATATTGATGTTTTTGACCCCTGGGTTGAACCGGAAAACGCCCGGAATGAATATGATATTGCCTTACTGGAACAACCTGCTGACAATCAATACGATCCAATTATTCTGGCTGTGGCACACAATAAGTTCCGAGAAATGGGCGTAACCAAAATTAAAAAATTCGGCAAAGCCAATAAGGTTATTTTCGATATAAAGTATCTGTTTCCTGTTGAGGAAAATCTGTATCGGCTATAGCTGTAGCGTGCAGACTGTTGCCGGCCTATTCCGGAAATAAAGCTACCGCTGATGCAGATTCAACACTTCATCCAAAACAAATATATCAGTTAACAGGGTTCTGAGATGTGTGGACGCATTGAGGTTATCAATTAACTGAGAACTGAGAGTCGGCGTACCCAAAACCATTGTAGTTATTGCAGCTGCTGATTGCGCATCTTCAGCCAACCTGAGTTTAAATTTTTCCAGTTGCAGTTTTATTGACTCATTGCCTGCCAGATTTTGTGTAGCCTGAGAAAAGCCTTCAGCAATGTTTTCAATCCCCCAGTTAAGCTCTTCAAGAAAAGTTCTTATAGAAGGAGAGTCGTTACCTTCTTCCTGGACAGGTTCAGCTTTTCTGCCCTGAGCGGCATAAGCCAGCATAAATTCATATCCAGTTTCAATTTTTTCTATACAGTCATGTAATAATGATTCGGAACTTGCCGACATAGAGTTACCTTTTAGATTATTTTAAGTTTGTATTTTTTTCTTCTGGCTGCTCATGCTGCGGCCATAGAGACTGGTCGTGCTTGTCTTCGTACTCATTTTTACTGATCCAGCCCTTGATCATTGAACGTAAATACATGCGGCTTTCTGGTCGTAATGAAAAATAGACATGTAACATGATCGCACTGACAAAACACAGCGCCACCAGACCGTGAATAAAAAAAACAATCCCCCAGGTTTCAGCCTGAAGCCAGTAGGGGTCTCTTTCCCAGAATGGTGTTTCTATTCTCACCATCATCATCAGGCCGGTAATAATCCCCGCCAGGCTCAACAAGGCAATAAACTGATGCATTAATTTCTGCGCCAGTGAGTATTTACCTATTTTAGTTTTAGCTCCAGTCAGGTCTGACCTTGAAAACCAGATCTTACCCATCGACTTTTTAAACAGAGATCGAATGATATGTATGACTAACAAAACAGTAAGCACAAGCCCGGTAATCCAATGAATAGCGATAAGACTGGCATTAAAACCATATACTGGAAGCAGCCCAGTAACCAGAATTAACAGGATGGATAATGCCAGACACCAATGAAATAACCGGTCGATTAATTTGTGACGGATTATTCTAGAAGGTTCCATGAAGATTTAAGACGCCTGTAGGATTAAAGCAGAACTTTAGGATTACAAAACTGCAGCAAACTTTTAGTGAAATTTTAAAAGGGATTATAGGAAAGGGACATTTCGCTATCAATGTTTTTAAAAATAAAACAACCCTTGAGTCAGTATTGAAATATCGCTAGTATCAAGCACTATAAAAAGCTTTAAGAAGGTCAATACTATGCGCCCTCATAACCAATCCCGAAGAACATTTATCAAAGGTATAATTGCCTCTGGCGCGGTGGTATCAACCGGCAGTCTGATGTTTGTCAGTGGCTGTTCGGAAAATACGACAAGCCCTGCCCCTGGTTCTGTAGAAAGACTGATCTCACTAAATATTAATGGCACGGTCCGTCGTGTGGATGTTTTGCCAAATGAAACACTGGCAATGACTCTGCGCAACAAACTGGGGCTGACTGGTACCAAGCTTGGTTGTGATCGGGGCGAATGTGGCGCCTGTAGCGTCCTGATTGACGGAGTTCCTAACAATTCATGCTCAATGCTTAGTCACCGGGTGACTGGTAAAACAATCACAACCATTGAGGGTATCGCCAGTCCTGCAGGTGAATTACACCCTGTACAACAGGCCATGATTGATGAATTGGCACCACAGTGTGGCTACTGCACCCCAGGTCAGGTTATTTCATCAGTTGCCCTGTTAAACTCTAATCCCAATCCTTCCCGTGAAGAAGCCCGACAGGCGCTGGCAGGTAACCTTTGCCGCTGTGGTGCTTATGATCACTATCTGAATGCAGTGCTTAAAGCAGCAGAGGAGATGGCATAATGGCTGATAACCCCACTTATAATCTTATTGGTAAGGACTTCACCCCTCCTGATATCGAAGCCAAGGTTACTGGTGCATCAACTTACTCAGAAGACTTCCGTGCTGAAGGTATGGCCTATGTAAAAATGCTGCTCAGTCCAATGCCTAATTGTCGTGTTACCAATATCGATGCGTCTGAAGCACTGGCAATGGAAGGTGTATACGGCATTATGACAGCGGATGATGTTCCCAGCTTCCCTAACCCTGGCGAACAGATCCTGAATAATGAACCTAATTTTATCGGCGAACCGATTCTGGCTATCGCAGCTGTTGATGAAGCAACAGCTGCCAATTCGCTGGAACTGGTCCAGCCGCTGCGCCGCGCGATCCGCAGTGGCGAC
>JAYPJO010000198.1:0-1222 GCA_038128465.1 Gammaproteobacteria bacterium | reverse complement strand
GAACTGGTCAGGGTCGATTATGAAGAATTGCCTTTCGTACTGGACCCACTTGAAAGCCTTTATCCTGGTGGAACCGACGCCTATCGTGGTGGCAACCTGGTTTCCAGTTTACGAATTGAAGAAGAGGATGAACTGGGTGATATCGGTGTCGTCAGTCATAAATGGACAGCCCGCGATTTTGCCGCTGTAGATGAAGGCCAGCTACCCATGGGACAGGCGGTAATGGACTGGCAATATGGCGATCTTGATGCAGCATTTGATAATGCTGCACTGGTGCTGGATGAAACCTTTGTCACTGCCTGCAATTCTCATCACAGCATGGAACCCAGATCTTCATTTGCATACTGGCAAAATGGCAAATGTTATGTACATGGATCCACCCAGAGCCAGATGTTTGTCGTACCCGGCCTGGCCGGAATGATTGGCATCAGTCCTGATGACCTGGTATACATTTCTGAATTTTGCGGCGGCGGCTTCGGCTCCAAGGGTTCAGCTTACGCAGTTATGGCGCTGCCTGCCCACTTTTCCCGCATGATAGGACGTCCCTGTATGTTACGTATTTCCAGGGCCGAAGAATATTACCTGGGGTCAGCCAGGGCCAGTTTTCAGGGTCGTGTTCGACTGGCCTTCAACGCACAGGGAAAAATGACTGGTGCAGATCTGTATATTGTCCAACAGGGCGGTGCTAAAAACCCCTTTGGTGATTTCGGTGCAGCAGGTGGTATGGTCGCATTGGTCTATACACCGGAAAGCATGCGCTTTCGCGCCATCCCTATAGGTACCAATACTACTCCCTGTGGTCCGCAGCGTGGTCCAGGCCAGAATCAGATGTCTGCAGCCATGGAGCCACTACTAGATAAAGCTGCCAATGCACTGGGCATTGACCAGTTGGAAATCAGACGTATCAATGCCTCCAATCATGAAACACTCACAGGCGGACCTGTTCGGCAGAAAGTGTCGAGTTCCTACATGCTTGATGCGATCGATATGGCTGCCGAGCGCTTCGACTGGACTAACAAGTTCGCGCGCAATGGTGAGCGGAATGGCTCCAAGGTCATCGGTGTCGGTATTGGTCAGGGTTATCACTCGGCTGGTATATCGGGTTTCGATGGCCTGTTGAGAATCCTGCCAGATGGCAAACTGCATATCCACACCGGGGTGGGTAATCTGGGCACCTACTCCTACGCATCAACTTCGCGTGTGGCCGCTGAAGTCCTCAACA
>JAYPJO010000197.1:0-3806 GCA_038128465.1 Gammaproteobacteria bacterium | reverse complement strand
CCAGTAGCCGGGTTCCATTTGCTAAAGTAAGTTGGACTTTACGGGCGCTGAAAGTGTTGTTGTTTTTTTGCACATCACGCAGGGCCTTTAATGTGGCTTCGGGCTGGTACAGTAGATCGCCAATATAGGAATTACGCGATCTTTTTTCACTAGTTTTGAACATTTCTTCAGCAGCAGGGTTTAAATGGAACAAACAAAAGCTGCTGTCCAATACCACAACTGCGGAAGTAAGATGATCGAGTAGTTTTGTGTTAAATGATTCAGTATTCATAATCTAAATAATCATGCTGGCATCAGCTCTTCGGGCTAACAGTAAAAGATACCTGCAAAAATTGAACCAAGCTGGGGCAAAAACTATAATTAAAGCCAATATAGATCTTGTTTCCGGCGAATTTTTGCATAATATAGCTTAAATGCACCAATATAGTGCAAAATATTTAATAGTTTGTTTTGCCGCGCTGAATTATCGAATAACTTGAAGTGTTATCAGTCCCTGCCATTGGTATCATTGCCATTCTATTAATAATGCCGGACTTGCTCCCTGTAACATCGTAGTAAGAATGAAATATCTGCTGAAATACTCTCCAGAGCTAACCATCAAAAGCCGACCAGTTAGAGCGCGATTCGCCAAGCAACTGAACAGAAACCTTACATCCTTATTAAAAAAAATAGATGGAGAAATTTCAGTAGTATCCAGGTGGGATTACCTGGAAATAGAATTACCAACATGCTCTGAGGATAAAAAGCAAAGTATTGAAGCTATATTGCTTGGAACGCCTGGTATTGCATCTGTTGCCTCAACTTTACATTTTCCACTGGATAAGCTCGAAAATTTACTGAGCCATGCCCTGGAGCTTTATAGAGATAGATTGAAAGAAAAAACCTTTGCAGTGCGGTGTAAACGGGCAGGTAAACACTCATTTACCTCTGTAGATGTTGAAAAGTATATTGGTGGAGGCTTGAATCAGCAGTCGCAGGCACTTGGTGTAAATCTCAGCCAACCAGACATTACAATCAGAATTGAAATTCGTGACCAGGATGTGTTTATGGTCGATGAATTGATGGATGGCCTGGGTGGTTTTCCACTGGGCACTCAGGACGGCGTCTTATCCCTGATCTCGGGTGGTTTTGATTCTGCTGTTTCCAGTTATCTGTCCATAAAAAGAGGTCTGTTAACGCATTTTTGTTTTTTTAACCTTGGCGGCCATGAACATGAAATTGCTGTGAAGGAAGTCGCCCTGTATTTGTGGATGCGTTATGGCTCATCACATCGGGTTAAATTTGTTTCAGTCCCCTTTGAAGCTGTAGTTTCAGAAATAATAACAAAGGTGGATAACTCGCAAATGGGAGTAGTACTGAAACGGATGATGGTAAGAGCAGCATGCAAGGTTGCCGCTGAGCTTAATCTGGATGCACTGGTTACCGGGGAAGCGGTAGCACAGGTTTCCAGTCAGACACTGGCTAACCTTGCAGTTATTGATGCTATCAGTGAAAAACTGGTCTTGCGACCACTGATAATGAGTGAAAAACAGGACATTATTGATCTGGCCAAACGGATTGGCACTGAAGAGTTTTCAGCTGTCATACCGGAATACTGTGGTGTAATTTCTGTAAAACCAACCACGAAAGCAAAGACCCACCGCATTGAAAAAGAGGAAGCTGCATTTGATTTTTCTGTTCTCGAACAAGCGCTTACAGAGCAAAAAATTTACCGCATTGACCAGTTACTTGAAGTTGAAAGCAAAAGTCCGAATAAAATTCTTGAGGTGGGTGTTTTACCTGAGCAGGCCGTTATTATTGATATACGCCATCCTGATGAAGAAGAGCGCAAGCCCTTAAAAATTGAAGGAACTGAAGTTCAACAAATTCCATTTTTCAAATTGAATACTGCGTTTGAAAATAAAGCTCTTGATAAAAATATTTCGTATTTGCTGTATTGTGAAAAAGGTATGATGAGTCGATTGCATGCGTCCTATCTGGTGGAGAAGGGTTTTTTAAACGTTGGCGTCTACCGGCCAGAGTAATCTTTATTTAAATATTCACATCCCAAGCTTTGAGTCAGACAGGGTTAATAATTCAGTCTGAATTATTTTGTTACTTTTATAGTTGATTATGGGGAAGTACTTTAATTCGGAGCAAGCGGTAAATACGTCCCTGTACACTCCACCTCGCCATCCCTGCCGCAGACGGCTCCTCATTAAAGTACATTTCCCATCATATCTTCTCGTTAGGAAATTCAAACTACTCCACCACCGAAATAAGCAGTTTTTCTGTTTTCCGCTAAGCAATTCGCTATAATGCGCCACTTTTTGAAAACACTGTTACAGTAAACACAGCAAACTCCGGCGGGAATTCCAGGTGATTGAAAAGATCAGAAACATAGCCATTATCGCTCATGTCGATCATGGCAAGACGACACTGGTAGATAAATTACTGTCACAGTCTGGCACCCTGGAAACTCGTGGCAAGGAACTCGAACGTGTCATGGATTCCAACGATCAGGAGAAAGAACGGGGTATCACCATACTGGCCAAAAACACAGCCGTGAGTTGGCAGTATTACCGAATCAATATTGTTGATACACCTGGTCATGCTGACTTTGGTGGTGAAGTTGAGCGGGTTTTATCAATGGTCGATTCGGTACTTTTGCTAGTCGATGCTGTTGATGGTCCCATGCCACAGACCCGCTTTGTTACCCAGAAAGCATTTGCCCGTGGCCTGAAACCCATTGTTGTAATAAACAAGGTTGATCGGGAAGGTGCCCGACCAGACTGGGTGTTAAATGAAGTCTTTGACCTCTTTGATCGCCTGGGTGCAACAGAAGAGCAGCTGGATTTCCCAGTCATTTACGCCTCCGCAATAAACGGTATAGCCGGAGAAGAAGCTGACCAGATGGCAGCTGATATGACGCCTCTATTTGAATTGATTGTTGATAAAGTACCACCTCCTGATGTGGATCAGGAAGGCCCATTGCAGATGCAGATTTCTGCGCTGGATTATTCATCTTATGTCGGAGTGATAGGCGTAGGTCGTATCAGTCGGGGTTCGGTTAAAACCAATATGCCGGTGGTGCTGGTGGACAGTGAAGGTAATGCCCGAAAGGCAAAGGTTGGGCAGGTCAAGACTTATCTGGGTCTGGAACGTATCGATGCAGAATCCGCTGGAGCCGGTGATATTATCTGCATAACCGGTATTGAACAGTTAAATATTTCCGATACCTTGTGTGATCCGGAACATATCGAAGCACTGCCAGCACTATCTGTTGATGAACCTACAGTTACCATGACTTTCCAGGTTAATGATTCACCCTTTGCCGGGCTGGAAGGAAAATATGTTACCAGCCGGAATATCAAAGAGCGCCTGGAACAAGAGCTTATTCACAATGTCGCTTTACGGGTAGAACCAGGCGACAGTGCTGATAAGTTTAAAGTTTCCGGACGTGGGGAATTACACCTATCTGTGTTGATTGAGACCATGCGACGGGAAGGCTTTGAACTGGCAGTGTCAAGACCTCAGGTCGTTATCAAGGAGATCGATGGTGTAAAACATGAACCTTATGAAACGCTGGTGCTGGATGTTGATGAAGAGCATCAGGGCAGTGTGATTGAGGAGCTGGGTAAGCGTAAGGCTGAGATGCAGGATATGGTTTCGGATAATAAAGGTCGCATGCGTATCAGCTTTATCATACCAACAAGGGGGCTAATTGGTTTTCGTACCATGTTTCTGGGCATGACATCCGGCACCGGTATTATGACTCATATATTTGATCATTATGGGCCGGTGAATGAAGGCGAAATTGCCAAGCG
>JAYPJO010000196.1:1797-3843 GCA_038128465.1 Gammaproteobacteria bacterium | reverse complement strand
TGTCTGGGGTTATATCTCCCAGGCTTATTTCAAGCAGAGAATGGTCGAAGGTGAAGTGGGCTCCTCTACTATGCCACATAAGGTTAACCCGATCGATTTTGAAAATTCTGAAGGCAATCTCGGTATTGCCAATGCCATCATGCAGCATCTGATTGAAAAACTCCCGATTTCTCGATGGCAAAGAGATCTCACTGATTCAACCGTGCTGCGAAATATCGGTGTGGGTTTTGCTCATGGCACCATCGCTTACCAGGCTGCCATAAAAGGTATTTCAAAATTAATGCTGGATACCGAGACGCTTGCCAATGACCTCGATAACAGTTGGGAAGTATTGGCTGAAGCCATTCAGACCGTCATGCGTCGTTATGATATCCCCGAACCATATGAAAAACTGAAAGCATTGACACGAGGCCAGAAAATCAATGCTGACGTTCTCTCAGAATTTATAGAAAGCCTTGATATACCAGAGCCTGTACAAGAACAACTGAAAGAATTACGTCCTGATACCTATATTGGTAACGCCGCAGTACAAGCTAACAAAGTGTAATGCTTCCACCAGACCTGAGTCCGGAAAAATTCCTTGCTGATTTCTGGCAAAAAAGGCCACTTGTTATCAGAAATGCCTTGCCGGATTTCCAGGATCCGCTCAGCCCTGAAGAGCTGGCAGGTCTTGCCTGTGAAGAAGAAGTAGAGTCCAGATTGGTATTCAGTGAAAAGGACACCTGGCGTCTGCAACAAGGCCCCTTTTCAGAGTCAGCTTTTCTTGCCCTGCCTGAGTCAGGATGGACATTGCTGGTACAGGCTGTTGACCAATGGCTTCCAGGAGTAAAGCAGTTACTGGAGCATATAGATTTTATTCCTGACTGGCGTCTTGATGATGTCATGGCCAGTTATGCTACCGAGCAAGCAGGGATAGGGCCGCATTTTGACTACTACGATGTCATTATAGTCCAGGGTCAGGGAGAAAGACTCTGGCAACTCGGTCAGTCCTGCAGTAGTTCAGATCTTTTGCGTTCAGAGACAGACCTGGCGATATTGCAGGATTTCAGGGTAACAGAAGAATACACCCTGCAGTGTGGAGATGTGCTGTATATCCCTCCAGGAACCGCCCATCAGGGAACATCTATGAAAAATTCAATCAGCTACTCAATCGGCTTCAGAGCGCCCTCCTACACCGACATAATAAGCCAGTTTGCTGCAGACATCTGTGCAGAATTAACCGAAGACCAACGCTATAGCGATGCCGGTCTTGGCTTGCAGGAAAATAATGCTGAAATTGATAAAAACAGCATCCAAAGACTTAAGGTCATTCTGGCAAACTCTTTACTGGATGAAGATGCCATTCAAAAATGGTTTGGCCGCTTTATGACACAACGAAAATATCCGGAATTACAATATTTTCCTGAACCTGAACTGATGCCGGAGCAATTTAAAAAGAAGCTGGCCAAAATTATAAGCCTGGATAAACACCCTGCAGCTCGATTTGCATACATCCAGCAACAAGAAAAGTTACTGTTTTTTGCCGACGGTGAAATATTCTCATTCGATCCAGAGAACCCCAGCTGTGTGACCCTGGCAAAAACACTTTGTGACAAACAGAATCAGACAATTCCAATACAGCCTTTTGCCAACCAGCAGGACTGTATCACCCTATTATGCAAGCTATATAATCAGGGCACCCTGATTGAAAGCGAAGAACACGCTTAACATGTCTTCACTATCGCATAAATTCTGTGTCGCTCCCATGATGGACTGGACCGACCGCCATTGTCGTTATTTTCTGCGACTGTTAAGTAAAAAGATCATGCTTTACACAGAAATGGTAACCACTGGTGCGCTTATTCATGGCGATAGAGAACGCTTTTTAAAATTTAACCCGGAAGAACATCCGGTAGCAATTCAGTTAGGCGGCAGCAATCCTGAGGATCTCGCCTTGTGCGCCAAAATGGCCGAGGATGCCGGTTATCAGGAAATTAATCTGAATGTGGGATGTCCCAGTGATCGGGTTCAGCATGGCAAAATCGGAGCCTGTCTGATGGCTGATCC
>JAYPJO010000196.1:0-1787 GCA_038128465.1 Gammaproteobacteria bacterium | reverse complement strand
ATCCCAGTAACTGTTAAAAGCCGCATTGGTATCGATAACATAGATTCCTACCAGGAACTTGAAGAATTTATATCAATTATCAGATCCGCCGGCTGCATGTGCTTTATACTCCACGCACGTATCGCCATTCTTAATGGCCTGAGTCCAAAGCAGAATCGTGAAGTACCGCCGTTAAATTATCAGCGGGTCTACGACATTAAACATCATTTCCCTGAGGTGGAAATAATCATCAATGGCGGTATTAAAAGCCTGGCCGAAGCTCACGAGCACCTACAACATACAGATGGCGTTATGCTGGGTCGCGAAGCATACCAACATCCATATATACTGGCGACAGTGGATCAGGACTTTTTTAATGGAAATAATCATGTGCCGGAACGATTTAATATATTGGAAAATTTTCTACCGTATATCGACAAAGAATTAAGTCAGGGAACTGCATTACGACATATCACCCGACATATACTGGGCCTGTTTCAAAATCAACCCGGTGGCAAGAAGTTTCGACGTTATCTGAGTGAAAATGCCTACAAGCCTGGCGCTGATATCAATGTGGTGAAGCAGGCTATGCAACTGGTTCAATAATAAGGGAAGATGACATGCTGCAAAATATCAGTATATTTTTTGAAAAATATTTAAAACCAACCGTAGAAACCAGTGACGGCGAAGCTGTTGATAAAATACATCTGGCCTGTGCTGCCTTGATGATTGAAATTTGCAAGGCTGATTACAATATCGACGATGCTGAAACAAAAAAAATCTCCGCCATACTGCGTGAAAAATTTGATTTACCTGAAGATACGTTGACAGAACTGTTTGATCTTGCCAAAGAAGAAGCCGACGAAGCTACATCCTTGTATCAGTTTACCAGCCTGATTAATGAAGCCTATGAATATCCTGCCAAAATAGCCTTGATTAAGGACATGTGGGAAATTGCGTTTGCAGATGGTGATCTGGATCGATACGAAGAGCATTTAATCAGGAAAGTTACTGATCTTTTATATGTCTCTCATAGTGACTTTATAAAAACAAAAATAGCTGCAAAAAATACCAACTAATCCTGAAAAAGTTAGAAATTATTCGGGAAATCAAAGCTCCCCTAGCTGTTTTTTAAAGCGCTGACCAGATCCTGAAATTCAAGTTTATTCTGGTTGCTCAGGGTCATCAGGGCCTGATGAGCAATAATCACTTTTTGTTTAATGACATCTTCCGGTTCACTGATATGATTTAGTTCACCAAAAGAGGTGTCTGCTTCCAGTGGTTTATCCACTATGTCAAAAATCAAATCGAAACTCATTCCTTTTAGAATTCTGGTGATATCTGCATTGGTAGAAAGAATGGTTGGCTTTACATTAAAACGATTACGTAGCTGTATTGCCATTTTGGCCAATAAGCCCAAAGCTGTACTGTCGATCCCTGTCGTTTCTGTCAGATCAACAATCATAGCGTCAAGAATGGCTTTACTATACAAACTGGAGAAATAATTATCGATTGTAGAACTCATCAGGACGCGAACATCTCCTACCAGTTTAAGCACTGGCATTTGCTCATATTCTGCAACCAATAATTTCCCCGAGTTCATTTACAGCATGTTCCTGCTCTTTTTATTACTACTTGCTACAAATCACTGACATTCATCACCGCAACATCATCCGGAATATTTTCCAGTTGTTTTAATTTGAAAGCTTCACGGATAGGCTGAAATTTTCCACCACATTGCTCTACAACTTCAAGTATTGTTTTTTCTTTTTCCTCAAGCGTTTCCTGTGGCAGGGTTTCAAGTATGC
>JAYPJO010000195.1:0-3886 GCA_038128465.1 Gammaproteobacteria bacterium | reverse complement strand
CTCAGCAGCCGTGCCCGGTCCACGGTAATCACACTGTCATCCACCTCTTCTTCATTCGAATCACTTAAACTGAAAAATACGAATAACAGGGCACCAATGAAAACAAAATGTAACAGTGGCTGCTTTAGGATATTTTGTGTCGCTGACATAAAGGCTCCAGAAAATTATCGGAGCATTATAGGAAATTTATTTTTATAATCACAATGTAACCAATTGGGACATTCAGGGTCTAAAGATTAATGAAAAATCTTATCCTGGCGATTACCGGTCTGATATCGATCTGCTTTGCAGCCATTGTGATCGGCATTCTTTTTCTCGCCAATCTGGAGCTTAATAATTACAAGGACTGGATCAGCGAGCAGTTTAATGAACAGACTGGCCTAGAATTGACCATTGCCGGCAATATCGACAGCAGCATTTACCCCTGGCTTGGCCTTGAAGTTGAAGGCCTCAGCATAAGCAACCCTGATGGATTCACAGCAGAAAACCTGGTGCTGGCCGAGCATGCTGCATTCAGGGTCAAACTGATACCGCTTTTAAACCAGGCATACGAAATAGACACGATAGAGCTTGCTGGTGCCACTATTAATCTGGAACGAAATGCAGCCGGTGAAAGCAATTGGACCAGCATTAGTGCAAGCGATGAAGAAGAAGCTAATGATGAAGCTGCAGCTGATTCAGGCTTTAACCTTAACAGCCTGATCATTGGTGGCGTTAGCATCGATGCAGTACTAATAAACTACAACGATCAGTTAAATGCTCAAACTATCAGTGCCAGTAACCTTGCCATCAATATCCCGGAACTGGTTTATGGTGAGCCCCTGGATATTGCTATGAGTTTTCAACTCAGTGCAACCAACCCGGAACTGGAAAGTGACGTCAGCCTAGCCAGCACCATCAATTACGATCTGGACAATAATATGTATGCACTGGAAGATCTGAACCTGACGTTTCTGGATGGCCTGTTAGAGGCTGACCTGCGCAGTATGGATGGCCTCATCAACGGGTCAATCAACTTCAGTACTGAACGCAGCCAGGAATTGTTTGCCCTGCTCGGCCAAAGCGAGCTGGCGGCGAATCTGGATGACAGCAACAGTGCCATCAATCTGAGCAGCAATGTGTCCTATGACCTGGACGAAAATAACTACGCGGTCAATGATTTCAATCTGGAATTTCTGGGTACCACTTTGGAAATGAATCTGAGAAATACTGATGGTGATCTCAATGGTTCTGTTAATTTCACTGCCGAGCGCACCCGGGAAATTTTAAGTCTTGCCGGTCAGGATGATCTGGCAGAGCGTGTCAGTGATGTTCAGCTATTTGTGTTTCTGGAAGGCGATACTGAGAATATCCAGCTCCTGCCCATTGATCTGAATCTGGGACTATTCGGCGAACCGCTGAATGCCCCTGCCAATGTACATTTTTACACGAACGCTGAAGTTGATATTGAAGATGAAAACATCATGTTCAACGATGTCAGCCTGACGGTACTGGACATGATGCTGACTGGAAAATTCAATATCAGTGATTACCAGGATGACGCTGAAATCAGTGGCGAATTTGATCTTGAAAGCTTCAACCCCAGGGAAGTCTTATCAGCATTAACTATTGACTTGCCAGCGACACGCGACCCGCAGGTATTACAGCAGTTGGCTTTTTCTACCAGCCTGGATGCCACTACCAACAGCCTTGAATTAAATCGTTTCATTGTTGAGCTGGACAACACCCTGATAACCGGCTCTCTGAGTGCAGCTAACTTCGACCAGCCTGACATTGAATTCGATGTTGATATCAATACTATCGATGTCGATCGTTATCTTTCACCTGAACAGGGTGATACTGCTGCAGTTACCGAAGCTGATAATGAACCATCATTTAGCACGCTGCAGACGCTGGATTTAGATGGGCAGCTTGCCATAGATACCTTAAGAATCTCCGGCCTGCAAATGAGTGAGGTGTTGCTTGGCATCAATGCGAACCAGGGACTGATCAGCATGGATCCCATTCGCGCTGACATCTACCAGGGCAGTTTTACTGGCGCTGCTGATATCAATATAAATACCGCACAGCCTCAGTTCAGCCTACAATCTACACTGCAGGATATTGATATTGAGCCGCTTTCCAATGATCTGATCGGCGCTTCCTATGCCGGCGGCAATGGCAGCATCAATCTGGCTTTGGTTGGCAGTGGCAGCAGCGCTGAGACTATATTACCCGGGCTAAACGGCAATGCTGAGCTGAGCCTGGATAACGGTATTTTACAGGGAGTTGACGTTGGTGCAGTGCTGGCACAGCTGGAAACCATGCTACAAAGCCGGCAGCTACTGGCAATGAACCGTGGTGAACAGACTGCTTTTGACAACCTGAGTGCAAGCATCAAGATAGCCAATGGTGTTGCCAGCAGTAATGACCTGCTGATAGAGGCACCGGGATTTAACGTGTCCGGTAGCGGAACCCTGGCCAATCTGCAAAATCAGCGTATCGATTTTGATCTGCTGGCAACGGTTAACCAGGCCAGTGCCACTGTTGCAGATGAGCAATATGACATTGGCGGTTATTCACTGCCGATTAACTGCAGTGGCGTTATGAATGCACCAAGCTGTTTACCTGATTTTGAAAGCATCGTCAGCGCAGCCATTAGCAATGTTATCCAGGAAGGTATTGGCAATGTACTTGAAGAAGGTGTTGGTGGTTTACTGGATCAGGCGCTGGGAACAGGCAACAGAGAGACCGAAGCAGAACCCGGAACTGAAGGTGAAGTCAGCGAGACTACTGAAGAGGAAGGCAGCACTGAACAGTCAGATCCTGCCAGCGAAATTTTCAACAGTGTGCTGGACAGATTATTAAACTAGAAAGCCATTTTGGCCCTTAATAGATACAGTTCTGGCCCTTATTAGATAGAAATAGCATCTGTTGCCTTTTATAATGTGCAATTAATTCATGGGAACAGGTATTGCCCGGGAGCTCTCAGTAATAATGGATACTTACAGGCCCTATCTGAAAATTCTGGCTTTGCTGGTTTTTCTGGCGTCATCTTCTGCTGTTTTTTCCCAGGAAGAAGAGGATGACTTCTTTTTCTTTGAAGAGGATGTCTTTGAAGAAGATATTGCTGATCCTTTTGAGCCTATAAACCGGGTTATTTTTCATATCAATGACAAACTCTACCGTGCCATTTTAAGCCCGGCTGTTAAGACTTATCGCGTTATTCCAGAAGGTGCCCGGGTATCCATTTCAAACTTTTACGATAACCTGACCACCCCTATTTCAGCCATTAATGCCCTGTTACAACTGGATCTGCCCAATGCCGGATCTGAGTTGTCGCGCTTTGTGCTTAATTCCACTATTGGCATTCTGGGGCTGTTTGATCCAGCCACACTCTGGGGCTTTGAGGAAGACCGCGAAGACCTGGGACAGACCCTTGCCCATTACGGGGTAGGCCATGGATTTTATGTGGTACTGCCACTGATTAGTTTTTCCAGTTTACGTGATGCCAGTGGCCGGCTCGGCAATGGATTTATGAATCCTATCAACCAGGTCTGGGACCCGGAGTTGGATGACTGGATCGCCTTTCAGGCACTAGATACGGTGAATGATTTTTCTTTTGATGTAGAAACCTATATTTCACTGTATGACAGTGCGCTTGACCCCTACGTATTCTTCCGTAGCGCTTATGTGCAAAACCGTGAAGGTGAAGTCAACCGATAAGGAAACCCTGTTCATTACGCCTGCAGTAAGTTTCCAAACCATAAAATAACCTTACTGAATAGTTAATATTTGAGAACCCGACGATAATGAAAAAAGCACTATTACAGATATCCAAACGCCTGGGCCTGGTATTTTTATTAATCCTGATTATGCCCGCGCAAACACTGGCCCAGTACAGTAC
>JAYPJO010000194.1:0-3898 GCA_038128465.1 Gammaproteobacteria bacterium | reverse complement strand
GCATGATGCGATAAAGATAGTTAACATCACTGCTGGCCAGGTTCAGGCCTTTCGCTCCTGTAGGTGGAACAATATGAGCTGCGTCACCAACCAGAAACAGACGACCATACTGCATGGGTTCGGTAATGAAGCTTCTAAGCGGTGCAATACTTTTTTCTAGTGAAGGGCCTGTCACCAGGTTGCCCCTGATGCTTTCAGGTAAGCGACTTTTCAACTCTTCCCAGAATCGATCATCCGACCAGTCTTCAACTTTTTCATCCATGCTGACATCGACATAGTACCGGCTGCGGGTTTCTGAACGCATGCTACAGAGGAAAAAACCTCTGTCGCTGGTACCATAAATCAGTTCATCTGAAATTGGTGGGGTATCAGACAACATGCCCAGCCAGCCGACATTATAAAGTTTCTCATGTTCGGTTCTTTCATTTTCCGGAATGGTTTTTCGAGACACGCCATGGAAGCCATCACAACCGGCAACATAATCACAATCTATCCGTTCTTCCTTGCCGTCTTTGGTTGTAAAAGTCACATAAGGTGAGTCGGTTTTGGGGTCATGTATTTCCACGTTATCCACTTCATATATGGTCTGGGCATCTGAAGCATCACGAGCATCCATGAAGTCCTTGGTGATTTCAGTCTGGCCATAAACAACAACCTGTTTACCGCCACTGTGTTTCTTAAGATCAACCCGCCTGATTTCGCCATTACCAAGGGCGACTTCGAAGCCGTCATGGACAAGACCTTCCTTGTCCATACGTTCGGAAACACCGGCCTCGCGGACCATTTCCACAGAGCCTTCTTCCAGCAGACCCGCACGAATTCGACCCAGCACATGTTCCGGCGTGACTCTTTCGATAATGATGTTATCAATACCGGCATTATGTAAGAGTTGCCCCAACAGCAGACCGGAAGGTCCGGAACCAATAATTGCTACCTGTGTTTTCATTTTTCGTTTACCTCTTGGATTTTTGTATTCTCTTTGCAAAAAAAATTAACCAGCCGCGTCCAGTTGTTGCTCCAGATCATGCAGAACCTTGTAGCAGTTCAATACTTGCCCTACGCTGGAATTTGGTTCACGACCTTCTTTGATAGCTGCAAAAAATTCACGATCCTGTAACTCTATACCATTCATGGAAACATCAACCTGAGATACATCAATGCTTTCTTCTTTGCCGTCAAAGAGGTCGTCATAACGGGCAATATAAGTGCCGTTGTCGCAGATGTAACGGAAGAAGGTGCCCAGAGGGCCGTCATTATTGAATGAAAGTGAGAGGGTGCAGATAGCGCCGGAAGTTGATTTCAATTGAATTGACATGTCCATGGCGATACCAAGTTCGGGATGAATTGGTCCCTGAATAGCATTGGCCTGAACAACTTCCTCACCGGTCTGGTACCTGAACAGGTCGACGGTATGTGCAGCATGATGCCATAGCAGGTGATCAGTCCATGAACGGGGTTCGCCCAGGGCATTCATGTTGGTGCGGCGGAAGAAATATGTCTGCACATCCATTTGCTGAATGCTGATGTCACCGGCAGTAATTTTATTGTGTACCCACTGATGAGAGGGGTTGAAGCGGCGCGTATGCCCAACCATGCAGACCAGGCCGGTTTCCTGTTGAACACGCAGAACGTCCTGGGCTTCTTCCCATCTGTCAGCAAGTGGAATTTCAACCTGGACATTAACGCCAGCTTTCATGCACTGGATTGCCTGAGATGCATGTATTTGTGTTGGTGTACATAAAATAACTGCATCAAGATCTGGCAACTCCAGCGCGTCTGCCAGTTCAGCAAAAGAATGTGGGACATTGTATTTTTCCGCAACTTTCTGTGTTTTTTCCGGTTCGCGACCGATCAGGGCGACAACATTAATACCATCTATATTGGTAATACCATCAAGATGTTTGATGCCAAATGCACCGGGTCCAGCGATTGCAACATTCATTGGTTTTGGAACTCCTGTTCTGTTAATTGTAAACGGTTATTTGTTTTCCAGAATTAAATGGCCCACTGCAGTATTGGATGCCGGTACATGATAGAAACGATGTTTCTGAACGACTTCATCATTCAAGGCGCCACGCATAATCAGCCACATGACCAGTTCAATGCCTTCCGAGCCAGCTTCCCGCACATAATCTATGTGGGGCCAGATAGCGAGAGTCTCCGGGTCGTCGACTATTTTATCGAGAAACTCATTATCGAATTCTTTATTAATCAGGCCGGCTCTGGGTCCCTGCAACTGATGGCTCATGCCACCGGTTCCCCAGATCTGGACATTCAGATCCTCGTCAAAATTTTCAACGGCTTTTCGAATGGCTTTGCCAAGGTCATAACAACGCTTTCCAGAAGGTGGCGGATACAGTACAACATTTACTGCCAGCGGGATCACCTTGCAGGGCCACGCATCTGTTTCGCCAAACATGAGTGACAATGGCACTGTCAGGCCATGATCAACATCCATGGAATTAACTACGGTCAGGTCAAAATTGTCTGAAATAACGGATTGTGCAATATGTGAAGCCAGCTCCTGGTGACAATGCACATCAGGAACAGGGCGAGGGCCCCAGCCTTCGTCAGCAGGCTTGTATTTTTCACCGGTGCCCAGGGCAAAGGTTGGGATCAGGTCAAGGCTGAATGCGCTTGCATGATCATTGTAGACGAGAATGATGACGTCCGGTTTTTGCTCCGCAATCCATTTTTTGGAATAGTCATATCCGGCAAATACCGGTTTCCAGTAGTCCTCTTCGGTTTTGCCATTATCAAATGCAGCACCTATTGCAGGCACGTGGGAAGTGGTGACGCCAGCTGTAATCTTTGCCATCAGTCTTCTCCTTCCTGTTCATATTTATAACGATTGCCTTCGGGTGATCTGCCGCCATTGAGCATCATTTGCGCATATTCTTCTGTTGACATGCCGGTCATGCTGCCAGCAGCAACCTGGAAGCTGAGGCCGTCAGTCGAAAAAATCTTGGCCAGAAAATAAACGTTGCCACCTAGTGACATCATCCGGTTATAGTCCCGATCCAGTACAGCCTGTTTCTGCTCTTCTGTCATCGGCCACTCGTCAAGGTAAGCATGTTCATTCGCTTTGAATCGCTCTCGGTTCTCTGCCTTCATCAATGACATGGCAAACTGGTTGATATGAAAGCCGATACGCGCCATATCGGCATCGAAAATTGTTGTGCCGGGTACATCTGAATAGGGTTTTTCCAGGGCCATTGCTGCGTCCTCTTGATTTGTTCTTACATTGTTAAAGTTCGTCGGGCCAATAAAGCTTCATCGGGTTGTCGATTAACAGTTTCTGTTGTAATTCAGCAGTTGGTGCAATTTTCGGAATGACGTCAACCAGGTGACCATCATCCGGCATGTGATTTTTCATATTTGGATGCGGCCAGTCTGTACCCCACAAAACCCTGTCAGGAAAACTTTCGACCACGCGTTTGGCGAATGGAACAACATCGCTGTATGCCGGTGGTCCTTCCAGTGACAGCCGTTCGGGGCAGCTCACTTTCGACCAGAAATTTTCATTTTCAGCCAACAGCTTAATAAACAGTTCAAACTCAGGACCATCGACTGCCTTGGATACATCTGGCCTGCCCATATGGTCGACAACAACTGTCGTTGGCAGTGCAGTAAAAAAATCATAGAGTTCAGGAAGTTCATCTGCTTCAAAATAAATAACAATATGCCAGTCCAGCCTCTTGATGCGTTCCGCGATGTCCTGAAGGCTGTCAAAGGGCAGGGTATCCACCAGGCGTTTGACAAAATTAAACCGTACGCCTCTTACCCCGGCGGCATGCAATTGATCCAGTTCAGCATCACTGACATCACGATCGACCGTCGCGACTCCGCGAGCTTTGCCGCCGGAATGCTGTAAGGCATCAACTAGGGCCCTGTTATC
>JAYPJO010000193.1:3342-3911 GCA_038128465.1 Gammaproteobacteria bacterium | reverse complement strand
TTTTACCCAGTCTTTAATAGGCGCATCTTTGGTCTGACACATACGCCATACATCACCATTTTCAACATTATGCTCAAGAAGTGTTTCACCGTGTTGATTCAGAACCCTGACTTTACCATCTTCTTTTATCTCAAAGGTTTTATCATGAGAGCCATATTCTTCTGCTTTTTGCGCCATCAGTCCGACATTGGGAATTGTGCCCATTGTTCTTGGATCAAAAGCACCATGTTCTTTACAAAAGCTGATGGTTTCCTGATAAACACCTGCATAGCAGCGATCTGGGATAACCGCTTTCATGTCCTGAGTTTTGCCTTCAGCATTCCACATCTTGCCCCCCGCACGTATGGCAGCAGGCATTGAGGCATCAATGATGACATCGCTGGGCACATGCAGGTTGGTAATGCCTTTATCAGAATCAACCATGGCAAGAGCAGGGCGTTTCGCATAACAAGCCTGAATATCAGCTTCAATTTCTTCTCTTTGCTCAGCAGGCATTTGTTGAATTTGCTGAAATAAAGTACCCAAACCATTATTGGGGTTTATGCCAGCCTTGCTGAAAGTGTCAGCAT
>JAYPJO010000193.1:0-3332 GCA_038128465.1 Gammaproteobacteria bacterium | reverse complement strand
ACCTCTTTTAAATAAACGGAAACCACATGGCCAAATAATATAGGGTCAGATACCTTCATCATTGTGGCTTTTAAATGTACTGAAAAAAGCACACCATTTTCCATAGCATCCTGCATTTCACGTTCCAAAAAGCCCCTGAGAGCATTACAGCTCATCACGCTGGCATCAATGACCTCACCAGCCAGTAAAGGTGCGCTGTCTTTAAGTATGCTGCGCTCACCTGAGGTGTTTTCAAATTCAATAGTAAAATTATCATCATCCGCCAGGGTTACAGAAGTCTCACTGCCAAAAAAGTCATGACTTTCCATGCTGGCTACATGTGTCTTGGAATCTTTGCTCCATTCTCCCATTGAGTGAGGATTTTTGCGGGCATACTCTTTCACAGCACCAGGGGCTCTGCGGTCCGAATTACCTTCTCGTAAAACGGGATTGACGGCGCTGCCTTTTACTTTGTCATAGCGTGCCCTGATGTCAGCTTCCTTATCATTTTGCGGATTTTCCGGGTATTCGGGCAGGTCATAGCCTTTTGCCTGCAGTTCTTTAATACAGGCCAGTAATTGTGGCATTGAAGCACTAATATTGGGCAGTTTAATGATGTTGGCTTCCGGCGTTTTGGCCAGTTCGCCCAATTCAGCCAGGTCATCTGATTGTTTTTGGGCGTCTGAACAGTAGTCTGGAAAAACAGCCAGGACACGTCCGGCCAGTGATATGTCTCTGGTTTCTACCTGTATATCTGCTGCTTTGGAGAATGCATTAACAACAGGTAAAAAAGAATAGGTCGCCAGAGCTGGCGCTTCGTCAGTCAGGGTATAGATAATAGTCGCTTTACCAGACATGCTGTTCCTTCACGTTTTGGATTAAATTTAAATACGAATAAGGTGATAAAAAATAAATAAGAATATAAAAAGCTTTATACAAATGAATCGGGACGCTGTGTTTTTGCGGCAGGCATTATAGCAATAAGTGACCTGGGCTAATAGTAAAAATAACAGATAGTTAGCTGTTGTTATCAGAAAAAAGTTACATTTTTTCCAGCGTTTCTATGCCTAACAGGGATAGTCCCTGTTTTAAAGTCAGTGCAGTTAATTGACACAGACCCAAACGAGATTGCTTTACCTTGCCTTCTGATTTCAGTACTGGGCAGGCCTCGTAAAAGCTCATAAAAATACCGGCAAGTTCGTAGAGGTACAGGCAAAGCTGATTTGGATAACATTCCTGCAGCAGCTGTTCAACAATCTCACTAAATTGTATTAATTTTAATGCCAGGTCTTTCTCTTCAGAACTTTCAATCAGAATTTCATAGTCAGCATCCATGGCAAGATTGGCGCGCCTGAAGATACTGTAGATACGAGCATAGGCATACAGCATATATGGCGCAGTATTACCTTCAAAAGAGAGCATGCTATCCCAGTCAAATATGTAATCGCTATTGCGGTTCTTGGACAGGTCTGCATATTTTATAGCCGCTACGCCAACTAAACTGGCGATATGCTGTTTTTCTTGCGTTTCCAGTTCAGGATTCTTGTCTGCTACGAGCGCATACGCCCGCACAATGCCTTCTTCTATCAGGTCAATCAATTTGATGGTGTCGCCGGACCTGGTTTTAAATGGCTTGCCATCTTTGCCCATCATGGTGCCGTAACTCAGGTGCTCCAGCGAGCAGTTTTGGCCTGCCAGACCAGCCAGTTTGGCTACAGCAAATACTTGTTGAAAGTGCAAACTCTGGCGGGCATCAACCACATATAAAACCCGGTTGGCAGCCAGTGTATGGCAACGGTAATTGATACCAGCCAGGTCAGTAGTAGCGTACAGATAGCCGCCATCTGACTTTTGTACGATGGTTGGTAAAGTTTCACCCTGCTTATTTTTGAATTCTTCCAAAAATACGCAACGGGCTCCATCAGATTCCTTAAGCAAACCCTGATTGTCGAGGGTATCGATAATGCCGGCTAATTTGTCGTTATAGTAACTTTCTGGGACAACATCCTTTTCACTCAGGGTGATATTAAGTTTTCTGTACAATTCCTGGCAGTGCTGAACCGATATGTCAATAAACGACTGCCACAATGACAGGCACTGTTCATCGCCATTTTGCAGTTTCACCACATTATCACGGGCTCTGGCGGCAAAATCTTCATCATTGTCAAAACGTTGCTTGGCAGCGCGATAGAATGTTTCCAGGTTGCTTAATTCAGTACTGGTATCGTCCAGTTCCAGCATATGGGTAATCAGCATGCCAAATTGCGTGCCCCAGTCACCAAAATGATTTTGCCTGACAAGCTTGTGTCCCATCCATTCGAAGGTTCGGGCCAGGGCATCACCTATAATAGTGCCACGCAGATGGCCGACATGCATTTCTTTGGCTAAATTCGGGGACGAATAATCTATAACGATGGTCTCTGTTTGCTCGGTTTTAGGAACCAGCTGATTTTTATCCAGATTGTTTAACTGTTGGCTTAAAAATTCCTTACTGATAAATATATTGATAAATCCTGGGCCGGCAATTTCAATTTTTTCTGCAAACTCCCCAAGATCAAGTCGCTCATTGACAGCTTGTGCCAGTTGACGGGGATTTTGTTGTAACTGTCTGGCAAGGGCCATGACACCATTGGCCTGGTAGTCACCAAATTGTGCAGCTTTAGAATGACTGATTAAAGCCTGGCAATCAGTTTCACCAGAAACATCGTCAAGAGTCCTGGAGATTTTCTGTTCAAGGGTAAGCTTGAGATTCATTTTGTTGTGTGCCTTGGGAAAGAGGCCGAATTTTACACGAAAGGCATTAGGTGGTCAGCAAGTTGCAATGACAAATACACTTTATACCGTTTTTTCCCGGTTATAGTGAAAAATAATGTTAGTATATGAAAGTTTATTTAGGCAAAGTAAGCAAAAGGGACAACCAAGAGGCAATCCATGAATCCTTCAGATACCCAAAAGGCTTTATTTGAAAAAGGCGGTAATTTGTCTTCCTATATTGAGAATTTCAGGAAAACAGGTCTTAGCAGGCGCAGTTTTTTACAGGCGACAGGAGCGAGTGCTGCATTTTCTCTGGCCTCTTTTTTGCCGGAAGATGATCTCTATGCTGCTGAAGCAGGGATATCAGACCATCTTGAGCTTAATGCATTTGTTGAAGTAAATGCCAATGGCTCTATCAGGCTATACGCGCACACTCCGGAAAAAGGTCAGGGGATCAAAACCTCTTTGCCTATGATTATTGCTGAAGAGCTTGGCGCTGACTGGAATGATGTCACGGTAATTAGAGCTCCAATGAATGAAGCTCGTTATGGTGCGCAAAGAGCCGGTGGTTCAACATCGACACCGAGGGAGTGGAATCC
>JAYPJO010000192.1:454-3911 GCA_038128465.1 Gammaproteobacteria bacterium | reverse complement strand
AAAAATACAATCTCAAGGAAGCGCTTGAACTGAGACAGGACCCAGATGTTCTGGATACATGGTTCTCTTCAGCGCTGTGGACTTTTTCTACCCTGGGCTGGCCGGAAGACACTGAAGAATTAAAAACTTTTCACCCGACAGATGTTCTGGTTACTGGTTTCGATATCATCTTTTTCTGGGTTGCCCGCATGATCATGATGACCCTTAAATTTACCGGGCAGATACCTTTTCGTAAGGTTTACATCACCGGCCTGATTCGTGACAGCGAAGGCCAGAAGATGTCCAAATCAAAAGGTAACATTCTCGATCCCATTGATTTAATTGATGGCATCGACCTTGATTCACTGCTGGCAAAACAGACCGACAGCATGATGCAACCACAGCTGGCTCAAAAAATAGAAAAAGTAACGCGCAAAAATTTTCCTGATGGTATTGCTGCTCATGGCACCGATGCCCTGCGTTATACTTTTTATTCCCTCGCCAGTACTGGTCGTGATATCAACTTCGATATGGGCCGCATTGAGGGTTTCAGAAATTTCTGCAACAAAATCTGGAATGCCTCTCGCTATGTCCTGATGAATACCGAAGAAAATATCCCAAGCCGGCCGCAGCAACAATCTGACTACTCCCAGGCTGACCGGTGGATTCAATCATGTTTTCAACGCACCCTGGCAAAAGTCGAACAGGGCATGGAAACTTACCGTTTTGACCTGGTCAGCCAGGCAATTTACGATTTCTTCTGGAACGAATATTGTGACTGGTATCTGGAATTGTCCAAGCCTGTTCTCTGGGACGACAATGCCTCCCCTGAGCAAAAGAATGCCACTCGCTACACCCTGTTAACCATCCTTGAACAAAGTCTGCGTCTGGCCCATCCTTTTCTGCCTTTTATCACTGAAGAAATCTGGCAAAAAGTTGCAGCCATACTCAATATCGAGGGTGAGTCGGTCATGTTACAGGCTTACCCTAAAAGCGATGATTCAGTTATTGATGCGGCTGTTGATGCCGAAATTGAATGGGTCAAGGTTGTGATCATTGCTATCAGGAATATCCGTGGCGAAATGAATATTTCACCAGCCAAAGCCATTCCGGTGCTATTAAGCAAGGGGCAAGAAGTAGATCAGCGTTATCTGGAAGCCAATACACAATTTCTGACCAAACTGGCCAAACTGGAAAGCATTAACTGGCTGAATAATCCGGATGATGCACCACTGGCTTCAACTCAGCTTGTTGGCGATCTTGAAGTTCTAGTCCCCATGGCTGGCCTGATTGACATTGATGCCGAAGTTGAACGCCTGAATAAGGAAATTGCAAAACTCGACAAAGAGATCAGTAAACTGGCAGGCAAACTGAATAATGAAAAGTTTGTATCCAATGCCCCGGCAGAAGTTGTTAACAAAGAAAAAGAAAAACTGAAAAAGTCTGAAAGTTCACTTACTCAACTCAATGAACAATTTGAAAAAATACAGACGCTTTAACATTAAATAAAAACTCATATCAATCAAGCCAACTTATACTTGCATCGTTCAGTCCTGCCTGACTGCTTAAATTAGTTTTTTTATCTTTGCGTTATGAGCGAAGGCAAGACAAGGCAAAATGATTTTTATAAAGGAGCTTACATGTGAAAGTAAGTGACTGAGTAAAAAATCATTTTTAACGACGTATTGCCGAGCGCAATAGCAAAGATCAGGCGCGGGACATGAATTTATTGGTGGCAGTATTTATTTTTATAATCTCACCCTGCTCCAGATACTCCGGAACCTGCACTTCAATCCCTGTTATCAGTTTCGCTGGCTTGGTTCTGGCTGATGCCGATGCTCCTTTTATTGCTGGCGGGGTTTCGATGATTTCCATATTGACAGATTGCGGCAATTCTATACTCAGCAATTTGTCATCCATTAACAGTGCAATCATGCCTTCTGTCGCTTCAGTGATATAACCCAGCTGATCTTCCAGATTCTCGGTATTAACTTCATACTGAGAATAATCTTCAACATTCATAAACACCATATTGTTGCCATCCTGGTATGAAAACTGGATGGGAACCCGTACACAGTCAGCTTCTTGCAGCATGTCATCACCTTTATAGGATTCATCCAGCTTTTGTCGAGTAAGCAGATTGGTAAATCGAACTTTATAAAGCGTGGCAGCACCTCGTGAAGATGGGCTTTTGGCCTCCAGTTGTCTGACCGCATGAGGCGTACCCCCGATAACCATAACCATGCCTTTTTTTAATTCACTGGCTTTTGGCATTTGATTCTCCCCGTTATTAATTTTTTGGACAGCTCTGCTTTCCCGGTATTCTTTAAAACAAACCCAACATATAACTGATGCTTTATTCTTGGCATTTTGAAAGCCGAGCTATTCTAGCATAGCGCCTTTTTGAACTTTAATCTGGGCAAATATTAATGTTATTATCCCTGCCCTATTTCAGTGCATATTTCTTTTTTAATAATACATTCAAGCACTGGATATTTTTTGAAAATAACATCTTTTGTTTAAAAAGAGACTAGATTCCAAATGACTATTAAAATATTTATTGCATCTTTAATTGTCGCAACTGTACTCAGTCTGCTGACATTTTTTCTCAATTTTAATGATTTATTTCCGCCACTCATTGCCTATTTTTGTATCGCACTCATAAGTGGTTGTTTATCAACATTCTGGGTAGTGCGTCCTCGCTCTGAGCCTACAGAGAAAAAACGCCGTCGTCGCAGACAGCGCAATAAGAATCTTGGACCTAAGGAAATTGGTTCAGTGAAATGGTTCAGTGCAAGCAAAGGTTATGGTTTTGTCACCCGGGAAAGTGGTGAAGATATTTTTGTGCATTTTCGTTCAATCGTTGGTAAAGGTCATCGCATCTTGCAACAGGGCGATAAAGTCGAATTTGCTGTCACTGAAGGTGATAAGGGATTACAGGCGGAAGAAGTCAGCGCCATTAAATAGAATCTGTAGAGGCTGGTTGATTAAAAGCCTCCGGCTAATAATAACTATTAATTAATAGTGCGGTGGCTTTTCATCCTGTTTTTGACCGGATTGCAGTGGCACAGTCTCCTCTACTTCACTGAGCCGTGCTTCATATAGTTTGATTTGTAGCTGCAGGCGATCTATTTGCTGTTGCTGACTGATCAGTGCATTATTCAGTTCAGTCAACGTTTGTTCCTGGAATGCCAATTTGCTTTGAATATCGATAATTTCATCCTGCATAATCTTTTTTCCTCTCAGATGGTTCCGGACAAGCCAGTACACAGATTTTACTCGGGCGCATATTTTTTTAATAATCATCTAATAGAGTATTAAAGCACGACACCAAGGCAAGCATGCAAAACATAGAGCAAAAACCACCTATCATCTGGATTAATTTACTGGTTCTTGGCATACCGCCGCTCATCGCACTGACTATAGTGCCCTGGTATGGCTTTAATTATGGCTATGACCTTTATGAATGGGTCTGGTT
>JAYPJO010000192.1:0-444 GCA_038128465.1 Gammaproteobacteria bacterium | reverse complement strand
ATGACATTTTGTGAAATGTCTATCACCGCAGGTTATCACCGCCTGTGGTCACACCGGGCCTATCAGGCTCACCCGCTACTGAAATTTGTTTTTGTACTGGGAGGTGCCTGCGCTTTGCAGAATTACTGTATCGTCTGGGCCTCAGATCATCGTCGCCATCACCTGCATGTTGATGATAATGAAAAAGACCCTTATTCAGCTAATCTGGGTTTCTGGTATTCACATTTTGGCTGGATGATACGGGAATACGAAAGCGTCAAGGATGATTTGAGCAATGTGGATGACTTGTTTAAAGAGCCAATTCTGGTGTGGCAAAAGAAATACTATCTGCCTTTGACACTACTGATGAATATAGGCTTACCCATGCTATTAGGTTATATCCATGGTGATATCTGGGGAGCACTACTATTGCTGGGTTTTTTACGTTTGGTATTGAGTCAGCAC
>JAYPJO010000191.1:3390-3921 GCA_038128465.1 Gammaproteobacteria bacterium | reverse complement strand
GTCCGCGCGTGGTATATGCCAGCACGATAGCCGTATTGTGCACTCCTTTGCCGTACAGGGTTGATGACAGCTGCCCACTTGTTCCCGCAATGACTTACGGCACCCATAAAGCCATGGTGGAACTGGCGCTGGCAGATATGCATCGTCGGGGGCAGATCGATGCAGTGAGTGTGCGGCTGCCCGGCATCATTGCCCGTCCACTCGCGCCAAGCGGGCTGAAATCTGCTTTTCTGAGTAACGTGTTTCATGCCTTGAAAACTGATGAATCATTTGTATCGCCTGTATCTGAAAACGCAACCATGTGGCTGATGTCGGTAGAGCAATGCGTTGCGAACCTGCTCCATGCAGCAAATCTTGAGAGCAGAATGATGCCAGACTCCAGGGTTGTCACTTTACCAGCTATTCGCTGTCGAATGGCGGACCTGGTAGAGACCATTGCAGATGCAGTTGATCGGTTCCAGGTGCAAGTTGAGTGGGTGCCGGATGAAAGTCTTGAAGCGCTCTTTGGATCCCAGCCGCCCCTTGAAACGC
>JAYPJO010000191.1:0-3380 GCA_038128465.1 Gammaproteobacteria bacterium | reverse complement strand
TCAATGCACTTGCAAAAGTCGCATGAAGTTTTCTGATTAAGTCAATTTGCAATTAGGGAAATGAAATGAAATTAACAATGGAAAATGCCTTGCTTATTGCAAAGGAAACGCTGGATGAGTCCAGGCGCCAGGATTTTGCTCCTATGAGTATAGTGGTGCTTGATCCAGGCGGGCATCCGTTGGCAGTACTACGAGATGAACACGCTGCGATTTCAAGGCCGGAAATTGCATTGGCCAAAGCCGCGGGATGCCTTGGGATGGGATTTGGTGGGCGAGAACTTGAACGACGAGCACAGATGCTCCCGCAATTTTTTAATACCTTAGGAGTTATCTTTCCAAAGGGGATGGTGGCATTGCCAGGCGGTGTGTTAATCCGAGATGATCAAGGCTCACTTCTGGGTGCTGCAGGTGTGAGCGGTGATACCTCGGATAATGATGAAATCTGTGTTCTTGCCGGTGTAGCGGCAGCTAACCTGATTGCTGAAACCGGAGACTGAGTTTTGATTGCTACACTTTTTACCAATATCAGTATTTTTGATGGGTCAGGATCGCTGCCTTTCACCGGAGAAGTGCTGGTTCAGGGTGACAGCATAGCCCAGGTCAGCAAGACGTCCGGGACAATTAAAATGTCAGGGGCACAGGTTGTCGATGGCAAGGGTGCCACCTTGATGCCTGGTATGGTGGAAGCCCATGCACACCTGACATGGCCCTCAAATGTTGAGCGTATGCTCAATACCATGAAGCTTCCACTCGAGGAGCATATGCTGGTGACTGCGCAAAATGCTCGAATCACCCTGGATTACGGTTTTACCAGTGCCTATTCCGCCGGCGCCCTGGGCGAGAGAATGGAACCGGCATTGAGGGATATGATTGATCAGGGTTTCATCCCGGGTCCACGTCTACGCGCATCGGCTCTGGAAAAGGGCATGGAGAATGTCTTGGGTGTCCCGGAAGGGTATGACGATGAGCATGATCGCAGCATTGAAGGCCTTAAGGCTTTTGTTCATGCCATGAAGGACCAGGGTTGCGATACTCTGAAAATTCTCATGACCAGTGATGAAGGTTTTGAGCCCGGTGGTTCACAACGCTTGCTTTATTCAGAAGAAGAGATCATGGCTATCGGAGAAGCTGCCCGTGAAGCTGATATCTGGCTGGCTTGCCATTCCCAGTCTGCTGAATCTGTTAAGTTGGCGGTTAAAGCAGGTTTCAGGATTCTCTTTCATTGTATACATGCAGATGAAGAAGCCCTTAATTTAATGGAGTCTAGGAAGAACGAAATTTTCATGGCGCCGGCCCCCGGCCTTTTATATGCGAGGATTCACGAGGCTGCTGATTTTGGTATTGGGAAAGCCGAGGCGGAAAAAATGGGTGCCAACCTTGGATTGGAATTGAACGCGAAAAACATCCCCGAGATGCGCAAGCGTGGCATCCGGGTATTGCCTGGTGGAGACTATGGTTTTCCCTACAACCCTATTGGTAAAAATGCCCGTGACCTGGAACTGTTTGTTAATCTGTTCGGTTTTACTCCTGCAGAAGCCCTGGTGGCAGCCACCAAACATGGGGGTGAATTGATGAATCTGCCAGTAGGTGAAGTACGAGAAGGTATGCTGGCAGATTTATTGTTAATTGATGGAGATCCTACAGAAGATATTACCCTGCTTCAGAACAAGAACAATATTCTGGCTGTCATGAAAAATGGTGAGTTTTATCGTGCACCAGCATCTACCTAATTCTATAAAAGAATAGACAGGCTAAAAACAATCTAATTTAAAGATGATAATAAATGTGTAATTACTTGAAGAATACATGGTATGTGGCAGCCTGGTCTGAAGAGGTCACTGAAGCCGCGCTGCTGGGAAGAAAAATACTCGATATCCCTGTAGTGCTTTACAGAGACAACGCAGGGGAGGTTGTTGCCCTGACAGATCGTTGTCCACATCGATTTGCCCCGTTATCAATGGGCAAAATTGTAAATGGTTGTGTTGAGTGCCCTTACCATGGGCTACGTTTCAATGGTTCCGGGGCTTGTGTACATAACCCCCATGGAGATGGACGTATTCCTGACAGGGCTAAAGTAATTTCTTATCCTGTGGCGGAAAAACACCTGGCTATCTGGATCTGGATGGGTGATCCCGCAGCTGCCGATCCGGCGTCAATACCTGAATTTGAATTCATGGAGGCTGAAGATTACTACATTGCTACTGGCAGTATGCAGGTAGAAGGAAATTACATGCTTGAAGTGGATAATATTCTCGACTTATCCCATATCGAATTTGTGCATCCAATTTTTTCGTCACCTGCCGTGAGTCGTGCAGAAGTCACGCATGAAATAGACGGCGAAACAGTGTGGTCAAAACGGGACATGCTCGGAGATGATACCCCTCCGGATTTTATCCGGGAGGTGTTTAATGTTCCGGAGGGTCCGCTGGATCGCTGGCTGCATGTGCACTGGCAGGCACCTGCGTATATGGCGCTATATGCAGGTGGTGTTGCGGCGGGTAAAGCCTTCGAAGAAGGCATTGTTTCTCGGCAGGCGCATTGGTTTACGCCAGAAACAGCAACTTCAACACATTACTTTTATGCCATGACGGAACCGAAAGCTAATGGCCCACATATGGCTGAGGTGGTTCAACAAAGTATTCAGGCCTTATATGGGCCATTCAAAAACGAGGATGCTCCGATCATCGAGGCGCAACAGCGCAATATCGGTGACGAGGATTTTATGGCGATGAAACCCATCATTCTCAATGTGGATGCAGCTGGAATGGCCGCACGAAAAATTGTTGATAAAAAAATACAAGCAGAATCAAAATAAGGAGATAACAACATGAATATTATTGGACCAGATACCTTGGTTTTCGGCGTAGACAACGTAAAGGACTGCGAGCAGTTTTTACTTGATTACGGACTTGAGTCCGTCGGCAACGGCCGATTCGAAAGTCTTGATGGTACAGGAGTTGAGATCAGGGATGAAAATGACCCATCCCTCCCGCCTGCATTGGAAACGGGCAGCAAGATTCGCAAGACCATCTACGGCGTCGCCGACCAGGCCACTGTGGATGCGATTGCAGAGGAGCTGGGCAAGGACCGTGAGGTTAAAACGCTGGATGATGGCTCGATCGAATCTGTTGATGATTTTGGCTTTGCCCTGGGGTTCCAGGTTACCGTTCGTAAGCCATTAACAATACAGGGTGAGATCTCAAACCTGCCCGGTTCCCCTGTACAGCGTGCTGTGAACGACCTGGGCGTGATTCATCATGATAAGCCGGCACCAAAAACACTTTCACACGTAGTCTATTTTGTGCCTGATTCCGACAAGGCTGAAGCCTTCTACCGTGATCGACTGGGATTTATCACCACGGATACTTTTACCGGTGTTG
>JAYPJO010000190.1:0-3931 GCA_038128465.1 Gammaproteobacteria bacterium | reverse complement strand
TTCAATGAAGGTACAGTAACCACGGAACAGAACTTACTGATCAGAGGGCCCTCCAGTACAATCAATGTGGATGGCGAAATCAATCTACCTAACGAAACCATTGCGGCAGATGTCCTGGTTAATTTACCGCTTGGTCAGAATGTTTCAGTACTGGCCGGTATCCTGGGTGCCTGGCCGATTGCCATAGGCACTTATGTAGCAAGCAGGATTTTCAGTAATCAGCTCGAGAACTTTACTACTGTCCTTTATCGCCTTGAAGGGCCATGGGATGATCCACAAGCGGGTTTTGCGGAAGATGATCAACAGGTTGAACAGGCTATGGAAGAAATAGGGGTATTGACCACGGATGATTGATAAAGCAGTAGTGACCAACCTGGTCGCTTTACTTATTGTACTGAGCGGTCTTTTTCTGCCAACAGCTTATCAGCCTTACATATTGAATACCGGCTTGTTTGCTCTATCAGGCGCCTTTACTAACTGGCTGGCCGTGCACATGCTGTTTGAAAAAGTACCCGGATTTTACGGGTCTGGTGTTATTCCGGCACGATTTGAAGAGTTCAAGCATGGCATAAAAAAACTGATTATGGAGCAGTTTTTTACATCCGCCAATATTGAACAGTTTCTGGCAAACTCCCTTTCAGGCATGGACGATGATCATGGGGAGTCCCTGGTAAAAAAAATGACTGATAAAGTTGATTTCAATGCAGCCTATGATTCCCTGGTTGAAGTTATTATGACTTCTTCATTTGCCGGCATGTTATCCATGCTGGGCGGAGCAGAAGCCTTGAATCCCTTACGCGAACCCTTCATAAAAAAAATGCAGGACTTCCTCAATCGGCTGGCTGATGATAAAAACTTTTTGCAGCAGTTACAGCAAAGTTCTACGGATAACCTGCTGGCTAAAGTTGAAGGCATTGTCGAAAAACGCTTGGATGAATTAACACCTGAACTGGTTAAAGAGATTATTCAGCAAATGATAAAAAAACATTTGGGCTGGCTGGTTGTCTGGGGAGGTGTTATTGGCGGTTTAATCGGCTTGCTGGCAAGTCTTCTGCTGTAGTTTCTACTTCAGTCTCCGATGTAACACCAGGGTTGATAAAAATTACTGGACTTTCACCATTACCCTGCAATGAGCCACTTAGCTCGCCAGTATTCAATTCACTGGAAAATTCAGTGTCGAATTGGAACTCAGAAACAGGATTGGTTATTAGCTCACTCTGTGTATCTACCGGGAAAGCAGAGAGGTCTGCTTCGGAAATAGGTGCTACTGTTCTTAAGTCTCCAGCCAGAACCGGCAGCCAGATTCTGGAAGGATAGCGCTGGCTGTGAAAAATACTGTCCTGGCGGGTTGTTGCGGCCAGGGAATCATCATCGACCTGCCTGATAGTCAGTATCAGCCTGCTGCCAGCCCTGAAACGGTATGCATGTGGTTGCATGGCGATATAGAGCGGTGTTGTTCTGGATGGATCCAGAGGCTCAGCAGTTGTGAACAGATAGTTCGGCTGATACGAGTTCTGGCTGCTTTCTTCGATTTGACGCATGGAGGCTTTCAATGTGCCTGCAGAGAGGCTTATGGTAATGGTCGATTCAGTAGCATTGGCTGCCGATTCAATAACATCCAGTACGAAATCCGGCAGCGTGAGGTTTGATGTGATTTGTTCAAGGCTTATTTCTTCAGACAGCGTGACTTCAAAGGCCGTGTCTGTTTCAGAGCTGCTGGCATAGAGCTCAAACATGATGGGCCCGGCGATTTCAATATCACTGGCTAATGGGTCACTGATAAAGGTCAGACTTGTTAGTTCGGATGTGTCTTCCAGACTGCCATAACGGGAGACAGCTATATTGTTCGGCTGAATATCAAAATCCAGCGTAGCTGGAATATCAGGATCCAGTTCCTGCCGGTTTAAATACACAGCGGCATAGGTCGCTTCTTGTGGCGGCCAGCTATCTGTAGTGATCCAGATTGATTCGCCACGATTTTGATAGCGCAATTCCGGCAAACTGGCAAAATCAGGCGCAGCCTGATTTTGCAGACACCATTGGTAATAGGGCAGCAGATGTTCTTCAAGAAAAACAGGGTTTTGCATCAGGGCGATTTCACTGCTGAATATCGCCATTTTATGCAGACTGTTCAGACGCTCCAGCGCCAGCATGTTTCCGCTAATACCTTTGTTTTGTTGCCAGCTATCTATGATAAAAACAGGTACATTGATAGCCTCGACAATCGGTAAGCTGCTGCGTATTTGCCAATAGTCGTCATATCGGGGATGAGCGAGTAGTTGCAGTCGCAAATCGTAGTCAATCAGGATTGGAGCTTCAGCACTGGAAAATGCATTTGCCCGTCTTACCCGGCCTTCATACCAGTCCAGTAAAAATTCAGTATCAGCAAGCCCACCCGGAAAAGCCCAGTCCTGGTAGGGCTGAACAATGCCGTTTACCGGTGCGATACAGGATAAAGAAGGAGGATTCTGGATTGCCATCTGCCATTGCGCTGTCGCATAGTATTCAGAGCCGGCTCCGATTACCTGACCATCAGACCAGGGCTGCTCAGCAATCCATTCAATTAATTCATAATGATCCTGCTGTTCATCACGGGATAAAAACTCGTAGGCGCCTTCTGACAAGCCTGTTCCCCGGGTGCTGGCAATTACATAATTAAAACCCTGGCTGACAAACCAGGGCACAGAACCCAGTTCGCTGTTGTCCGGTGCGATATTGTCACCAGAGTGAGGATATGGGGCGGCACTGTAGAGAGTAGGGTAGCTTCCATCCTGCGCAGGACGGTAGATATCCAGGGCTATATTGATGCCATCACGCATGCTAACCATGACATTGCTTTCAGTTATTATTAATGGGCCGCTGGCCTGGATGGGATCCTGACTGAAGCTGCTAGTTGGAGCAAGCAGCATAATCAGGCTGCAAACACGAAGCAGTAGTATTTTGGAACTATGCAAAATGGTGTTGGACAAGGTCAAGCAATTCCAGCCGGTTATCAGGAGAGTAAATTATACTCAATCTGGATAAGCAAACCATGGTCGCTGAATTAGCTTGAATAATACAGTGTTCAATTAATCTGGTTGAATAGCTGCAAAATTTGCTTATTGGTTTAATTTAATGGCAAAAACTACCTGGCAATTCAGACTTTAGCTAGTTAGCTGCAAACATTTATACTAAAATACACCCTGCTTCTGCTTGTGGATAAGCGCATTCAAAATGTCACTGGTGTGACAAAATAATATTGATAAGAATGGAATACACCGGCTCTCATCGACAAGAGAGTTAATGCCTTGTTTTATCCGTAATTTTTTTAGAAACACGATGTAAGCAGATACAGATTACTAGAATTAGATCGGGAAACTTTTTGAATTATGGCAAGACCTATTGAATTTGATTATGACAACGTACTTGATAATGCGATGCTGCAATTCTGGCGGGAAGGCTACGAAGCCAGTTCCGTCCAGAAGTTACTGGATGCAACCGGGATCAACCGTGGCACCCTCTACAATTCCTTTGGCGACAAGGATAAATTTTTTGAATTAAGTGTCGGGCACTATAACAGTAAGCTGAAAGTTAAAATTAATATGACACTAGGAAATAACAGTTTGTCTGCTGAGTCAGCAATTGAAGCTTACGTCAAAAGCATTCTTATCGATGTTCCGGCTAAACAACGTGTTATGGGCTGTCTGTTGGTGAACTCTGTCTGCGAGTGTATAAATCTGGATAAGGAATTACAGAAACTGATACGCAAATCTTTGAATGTAGTACAAAGAGCGCTGCTGAATCGTACCAGGGAGATGGAAAAAGCCCGATTATTAAAACGCGGTCTGAAAGCTGACCTAGCTGCAGAATCACTGATGACTTTATTGTATGGGCTATGTATCGGCGCCAGAAGTGGCAAAAGCCCCAGGCATCTGGCTGATATGTTTAAAAT
>JAYPJO010000189.1:2901-3934 GCA_038128465.1 Gammaproteobacteria bacterium | reverse complement strand
GTAGTACAGCCTCCTGCATAGACTCAACCTTTTCTGTGCTAATAACATCCTGTAGTGTTTGTACCAGCTGTTCCGCCGCCTCGCCAAGAACAATGACCAGCTTTCCATGCTTTTTAAGTGTATTCTTTAAGGGTGAAAAATCAGCACCTTTAGCCTGGCCACCAGCAATTAAAATAATATTATTGTCGCCTCCCAGACCAAGCAGGGCTGCATCACTCGCACCGACATTAGTACCCTTGGAATCATTAAAATACTCAACGTCGGCTCTTTGCCTAACCCATTGACAACGATGTGGTAAGCCAGGAAATTCACGCAGAGTCTGCAGCATGGAACCCATGTCCAATCCAACTGCATGACCCAAAGTCAGTGCTGCCAGGGCATTGGATAAATTATGACGACCTCGAAGTTTTACCTCAGCTACCGGCATCAGTGCCTGCTGATTAAATGCCAGGTATTGTTCACCACCCCGGCTCAACAAGCCAAAATCATTGCGGTCTCCCTGATCCAGACTATAACGCCATTGTCTGACTGTGTCTGGCAATAAAGGTTGACTCAAAGGGTCCTCTCGATTCACGACTGCCTGTTTGCACCCCTGAAATATCCGGTGCTTGGCTGCATGATAATCCTGCATAGAACTATATCGATCCATATGGTCAGCAGTGATATTAAGGACGCATGCTACCTCTGCTCCCAATGCACTGGTAACTTCCAATTGAAAGCTGGAAATTTCCAACACATAGAGTTTGCGTGCTTTTTCATGCAGCAAATCCAGTACCGGTTTGCCAATATTGCCTGCCACAACTGCATCAACGCCTGCCTTAAGCGCCATTTCACCGAGCAGGCTTACTACAGTGCTTTTAGCATTTGAGCCGGTGATTGCCACAATAGGTGCAGAAACTGAGTGAGCAAAAATATTGATATCTCCGGTAACAGCAACATTTTGTTGTATTGCATCTGCGATAACTGGCTCTCGTAAATCCACGCCCGGACTGACAAGTAATTCTGAAGCTTTGAGAAAAGTATCCGATTTGAA
>JAYPJO010000189.1:0-2891 GCA_038128465.1 Gammaproteobacteria bacterium | reverse complement strand
AATTGTTCCTGGCGAAATAGCATTTACTCTTATTTTGAATTCACCCAGCTCAATCTTCACTGCTGTAAAATGCTCCCTGAACTCCTCCAGACCCGGTGGATTTTCTCTGCTGTCTACCACGGTAAAATCCAGGTTCTGACTTTGCAGATAACGCGCATAGGAAAGCCCGGTCTTACCCATACCGACTATTACTCTGGCGTGTTGTTGTTCTGTCTCAGTCTGCATTATCAGTTTGTTTATTAAACCCGCTTATCTTAGTTTCAGTGTGCCAAGCCCAAACAGCACCAGAATGATGGTGATAATCCAGAAGCGCACAATCACTCTAGGTTCCGGCCAACCTTTTAATTCAAAATGGTGGTGCAAGGGCGCCATCCGAAAAATTCTTCGTCCGGTTAATTTAAAGGAAGCCACCTGCAAAATGACTGAAAGTGTTTCCATCACAAATATCCCGCCCATAATCACCAGAACAATCTCATGCCTGGCAATAACTGCGACTACACCCAGGGCTGCCCCTAATGCCAGCGCTCCAACATCACCCATGAAAATTTGTGCCGGATAGGTGTTAAACCATAGAAAACCTAGTCCTGCGCCAGCAATAGCTCCGCAGAAAACAACCAACTCACCCGTTCCAGAGATATAGGGAATATTGAGATACGATGAAAATTCGGTATTGCCGACCAGATAACTGATAATACCCAATGCACTGGCAACCATAACAGTTGGCAGTATTGCCAGACCATCAAGACCATCTGTTAAATTCACCGCATTGCTGAAACCAACAATAAAAAAATAGGCAATGACAATGTAAAAAACGCCAAGCTCCAAGACAAAATCCTTGAAGAATGGAATAATCAGTTCTGTTTCTGCCGGAGTAATGGCATTCCTGTAAAGTATGCAGGCTGCTGCAAAACCTATGATCGATTGCCAGAAATATTTCCAGGCTGGACTCAAGCCTTTTGGATTTTGTTCAAAGATTTTACGGTAATCATCAATCCCGCCAATCACGCCACCCCCCGTCGTTACAACTCTAACCACCCCGACAGACGTACTGCTCAAATCCGACCATAGTAAGGTGCTGATCACGATACTGATGAGTATCAAGGCCCCCCCCATCGTTGGCGTGCCAGCTTTACTCAGATGTGATTCCGGCCCGTCATCTCTCACAACCTGGCCAATCTGGTGATAGTTCAGCCGCTTAATTACATAAGGACCGATTAATAATGAAATAAGTAGCGCAGTAAGAATCCCCAGAATGCCACGTACAGTTAAATACTCAAAAACCGTGAAATCTGAATTAAATTGAGCCAGGTAATTTGTCAGCCAAAATAACATGCTTGTTAATCTCCTTCTGGTTGTAGAAGTTGTACTAACTTATCCATTCCGGCACTGCGTGATCCCTTGATTAATACTTTAGTTTGTTCGCTCAATAAGGGCCCGAGAGAACTGGCCAAATCGCCAAAATTCTTATACATACTGCCTTTGCCTACGCCCTTTTTTGCAAATGCAGCAACAGCTTGTTCTGTTAAATTTCCTATCCCAAACAAATAATTTATGTTCTTTTGTCGCGCATAGGCTCCTACTTCAGCATGCGCCTGTTCTGCATCAGCACCTAGCTCGCCCATATCACCCATAGCAATAACAGTCGTCCCCTGATGTTCGGCAAGCACATCTATTGCCGCCCTGAACGAACTGGGACTGGCGTTATAGGAATCATCAATCAATACTGAATGTTTGGGACCGGTTAACACATTCATGCGCCCAGCAACCGATTGCATGTTTTCCAGACCCAGTTGGACTTCATCCAGGCTGGCTCCAACCTGCATACTCAATGCCGCGGCAGCCAAGGCATTTGCTACATTATGCTGACCTGGCAAGGGCAGCTTGATTGGTAAAGAGCCAGCGGGGGTATGCAAGACAAAAGCTGAATACATAGCCTCATCAAATTGCAGATCAGCTACTTTATAATTGGCAAAGGCTTTCCCCAGGGCGCTGATACTGACAATAGATTTTCCCTTGAGTTTTTCCAGCCACTGGCTGCCATAAGCATCATCAATATTGAGAACTGCAATACCATCATCTGCCAGACTTTCCCATATCTCTCCTTTTGCTTTGGCAACCCCATCCATATCACCAAAACCTTCGAGATGGGTCGCCGCTATATTGGTAATGTGCGCCACATCTGGCCTGGCCAGCATGGATGTATATGCAATTTCACCCGGGGCATTGGCACCCAGTTCGATAACAGCAAACTGGTGCTCTGCTTCAAGTTTTAAAAGGGTCAGCGGCGCGCCATAATCGTTATTCAAGTTGCCCTGGGTTTTCAGAACAGTTCCACACTGCTGCAAAATACTTGCAGTCATTTCCTTTACAGTGGTTTTGCCCTGACTACCGGTCAGGGCAATTACTTTCGCTGTACTCAACTCACGGTTTTTGGCACCCAACTGACCCAGGGCAAGTCGTGTATCGTCAACCTGCAATGTTGGAAATACCGTCAAAGATTGCTCTAAATTTTCACTGGTTATCGCTGCAACTGCCTGCTTGTCAGCCGCAGACTGAACAAAATCATTGCCGTTAAAGCGCTCTCCGGAGATAGCAATAAACAAATCCCCTGGCTGCAAAGTGCGGGTATCAATAGAAACAGTATTAAAGCGGACATCTTCTCCATGAAGCTGCCCTCCCGTAAATTCCTGTATCTCCTGTAAACCCATCATTCTAATCACTTATACACCCTGTGCAGTCTATTCTGAGAAACGCCGGTTCAGACTAATCCTGGCTTGTTTAACATCACTAAACAGCAAGCGTTCGCCACCAACATCCTGATATTCTTCATGGCCTTTACCGGCGATTAAAACCACATCACCTTCTTTGGCATTGACAATAGCCTGATCTAT
>JAYPJO010000188.1:3216-3938 GCA_038128465.1 Gammaproteobacteria bacterium | reverse complement strand
AATCCTCACCGGGTCACTCTGACTGTCGTCCCTGATACTGAACTGGCTAAAAAGACACGTAATCTGGAAAGTCAGAAACTCCAGGCGGTTAAAAGCCAGCTCAGTGAAGATGAAATAGAAAATCTTGTTGCTCAGGCCCGCGCTCTAATGGAGCGTCAGCAGCAGGAAGATGACAGCTCTATCCTGCCCAAAGTTGAACTCACAGATGTACCAGCCGAGATTAACTGGCCAGTCCCAATTAATACCTCAATCAGACAGTTGCCCCTGGCATTTTATGCGCAGGGAACCAATGGTCTGAGCTATCAGGACATTATAGTCAAACTGCCCGCAATCCCGGATAAACTCAAGAGTCTGCTACCCCACTATACTGCCTGTTTGCCGGAATTGGGTGTTGGCAATTCGGATTATCTTGACATTCAGGCCCTGCAATCAGCAATAAGCGGCGGCATCCAGGCGCAAATCAGTATGCGAAATCAATTACTTGATGAGCAGGCAATTGACGCTTACATGGTGTTGTCCAGCAAGGCCTTATATAACAAACAGGAAAATCTGAGCCAGCTCATGAAGGATATGCTGGAATCCTGTCGTTTTGATGAACATGCCCGAATACGGGAACTCATACAGCAAATTGCCGGCCATAAGGAACAGAGTGTAACCAACCATGGACATATACTCGCTATGGGTATTGCCGCCTGTAAAATGAATCCGATTGCAGCGCTGAA
>JAYPJO010000188.1:1521-3206 GCA_038128465.1 Gammaproteobacteria bacterium | reverse complement strand
GATATCAAGATTAAAAACGCTGACCAGAGAGCTTAAGGATGACACCCTACTTTCTGAATTCGCTGAAAATTTAAAAAACTTGCATGAACTGATCATCCAGGGAAATAAGCGACTGCTTTGTATTGCCGAGGAAAGCGCCGAAGATGACTTACTGCAAGGCCTGCAAAGCCTTTGGGACAATACAGAAAATGAATGCAAACTGGATAACTTTGCTCTGCCCAAAGTACAGGAAAACGTAAAGTCAGCCTGGTTGCATAATACTCAGGTTAATTTTTGCGCGACGGCCTATCCCAGTGTCTCTGTCGCGCATGAAGATGCCGCTGCTCTCACCGTACTGGGCGGTTTCCTGCGTAATGGCTACCTCCATGGTGCCATCAGGGAAAAAGGTGGCGCATATGGTGGAGGTGCCACTCAGGATTCAGCATCAGCGAGCTTCCGCTTTTTCTCTTATCGTGATCCCCGACTTTCAGAAACCCTGGATGATTTCGACAGAGCCATTGAGTGGTTGCAAGATAACCAGCATGATTACAGTCAGTTGGAAGAAGCCATCCTCGGTGTCATCTCAAGCCTGGACAAACCAGCATCACCCGCAGGAACTGCCAAACAGGCCTATTACAATGAGTTGTTCGGACGTGATAAAGCTCACCGGGCGCAATTCCGGCAACAGGTACTGGATGTGGATATTAAAAAATTACAGGAAGTTGCAGCCCGGTATCTTAAACCAGAGAATCGCAGTATTGGCGTTATCAGTAATACAGCCCATCAGGGAGAACTGCAAAAGCTAGAATTAAAAGTAAATAAATTATAATTATCAATCTGTTAAATTATATTATTAATGATTTTTCTATTTTCTGTTCTGCTTGATCAGCTCGTATGCAGCCTTTATATCCTGGGTTTTCTGATTAGCAATATCCATCATTTCCTGTGGTAGCCCTTTTGATACCAGTTTATCTGGATGATGCTGGTTCATCTGTCTGCGGTAGGCTTTTTTAAGGTCCTCATCACTTGCAGAGGATGTTATACCCAGTAATGTATAGGCATCACTCAGGCTGGGTTGAGCATTGCCATATCCTCGGCGGCTATGCTGTCTTCGATTCTTCTCATAATGTTGCTGTGCCTGGCTTGTTTGCAGAATACGGCGAAACTCTGACCTGTTAAATCCAAGTATCTGTGCGGTTTCCCATAAAGCCTTTTCTTCCCTGTCATGCAATGCTTCATCCGCTAATGCGGTCATTACCAGGATTTCCATAAACATCTGCATCAAGTTACGGCGACGATGACATTCTTCGCGAAACTGATTCAGTACCGCATCTACCTGATCGTGCTGGGTTTTACCCTGCTCAAATAAATTAATGGCTACTTTTTTTTGTTGCGGATTTAATCGCATTTCCCGCATGACATGCTGGGCCGTATGAATTTCATCATGTGAAACACGGCCATCTACCTTGGAGATATGCCCCATCATGAAAAATATTGCGGTAAAAAAGGCAGACTGAATGGTCTCTACCTGGTCGACACCGGCATATTCCAGTCGGCCCATGCCACGATCGAAATTATGTCCCAGCGAAGCGCCTAGTAAGGCTCCTAGAGGGCCTCCCAGCATAAAGCCAAAAGTACCTCCTATTACTTTTCCCCACCAGCTCAGAAGAACAGCCTCATAAACCAGTTTCGTCCCAGTTCACGCT
>JAYPJO010000188.1:0-1511 GCA_038128465.1 Gammaproteobacteria bacterium | reverse complement strand
GCCCAGCTCCCTTTCACATCCCTGATACTGGTTCTGGTAGACATTCGCCGTATTTTGCACATTGCGGGCAACATCAGTCAGCCAGCCTTTGCTGTTGTAGGTACCCCGTGCCCAGCCACCATTTCCTTCATGGTAAGCAAGATACAGATTATAGGCATCATTGCGAGCTATCCGGTTTTGCCGGACTGAAGCATTGGTGTACCAGCCAACAAAATCCATGGCATCGGAAAAATCAGCCCGGCTTGCTCCCCAGTTTCCGGCATTTTCCTTGTAATCGGTCCAGGTATCATCAAGCACCTGGGCATAACCATAGGCAGATGAAGGCCGCGTCCACGGGATGAAACCTAACAATCTGGTACGTTCCGGTCTGGCACGGGCCTGGAATGATGATTCCTGCTCAATAATTGCCATACTGACATATACCGGTGTTCCCCAGCGATCTTCAGTTCTTTTAGCGGCCCTATACCAGCTGCGGCGATCCTCGAACATACTACATATATTGCTGGTATTATCAGGCTGTGGCGTCACACAGGAAGCCAGAAAACCGGTCAGGAAAAGTACAATAACTGCCCGAATTGTCGAATTAGTAATTTTGCACCTTCAAAAACACTTGTTTCAGTTGTCTAAAGCTATACTTTACACTGAAATACCGTGTTGTGTAAGCAATGACACAAATTCTTCTTCATTTATGATCCGGATGCCCAACTCTTCAGCTTTATTCAGTTTGGAGCCTGCTCCGGGACCTGCGACTACACAGGTAGTTCTGCCTGAGACACTGCCAGCCACTTTCGCGCCCAGATCCTGTAAATACTGTTTGGCCTGAGATCGCCCCATGGCTTCCAGTGTACCGGTCACCACAAAGGTCTGACCGTGTAAGGGCAATACAGCATTATCTTGCAGCAGTCGTTCAGCAGGTTTCACTCCGGCTTCTAGTAAAGCCTTAATCACATCCAGATTATGCTGCTCTGCAAAGAAAGCGATAATGTGGCGGGCCATAATTTCACCGATATCCGGAATTTCTGTCAGAGTTTCTATATCCGCCTGCATAAGGGCCTGCAATGATCCAAGCTGCTGGGCCAGCGCCAATGCCGTGGCCTCGCCGACTTCACGAATACCCAGTGCATAAATAAAACGTTCAAGACTTATAGCTTTGCTTGCCTTTATTGCTTCCAGCAAGTTGTTCGCAGACTTTTCTGCCATGCGATCAAGAGCTGACAATTGTTCCAGTTTTAGCTTGTAGATGTCTGCAACATTATCTACAAGTTCTTCATTGACCAGCTGTTCAATAAGCTTTATCCCCCGACCATCAATACCCATTGCCGCGCGGGAGGCAAAATGAATAATCGACTGGGTTCGCTGCGCTCTGCAGAACAAACCTCCACTACAGCGAATCAGCACCTCGTCTTCCATTTGTTCAACATCAGACTGACAAACCGGACACTGCTGTGGCACCTCAATTTCTCTGGCATTATCAGGTCTCTTGTCTTTTATAACTTTTACAACTTTCGGAA
>JAYPJO010000187.1:0-3943 GCA_038128465.1 Gammaproteobacteria bacterium | reverse complement strand
AAGTTTTCTTTTTAGCTTTTGGCAAAACCGGACTGACCGATTGATTCTTTTTGAGTTGAGCCTCAAGCTGATTTATTTTTAATTGGGCCCGAATGCGACGAAACAGGCCATAACCAAGCAACAAACCTATTACTCCTCCCCAGGCAAATGCTAACAGTACCCACACAGCCAGACTTTGCGGAGCCAGATCTATACCGATCCACAAGGGTACAACCACATTATTGTTGCTTGTGAAAATAAAGCCCGCCAAAACTACCAGTAAAAAAAACAGCGCAGCGATGAATCGGGTTATTTTGGACATGTTGTCATTTTATACTAGAAACGCTTTAAAAAATGCAGATAAAAAAAACGGCGGTTCCTGCCAGAGGTTCCGCCGCTAATTTCCTTCATGGATTTTTTCCTACGCCTGGGAAGATTCCCTGTGCAAGCTGTCATTGACTCGATCCCTTAACTCCTTACCAGCTTTAAAATGTGGCACATACTTGCCTTTTAAATTTACTGCTTCGCCGGTTTTTGGGTTTCTGCCAACACGAGGCGCCCGATAATGCAATGAAAAACTACCAAATCCCCGAATTTCAATGCGGCCTCCCTCAGCTAGGGATTCCGACATATAAGAAATAATAGCTTTGACAGTCAACTCAATATCTTTGAGAGATAATTGAGTTTGTTTTGTTGCTATCCGTTCTATCACTTCTGATTTAGTCATAACATTGCCACCTTCCAGCTGACAAAGCAGCCAGTATTACAGACCTGTTTCAGTTAACAGCTATCGATGAGCAGTACTAATCTTTATCCATTTGAGCTTTTATCAGATCACCAACTGTTGCTGGTGAAGCAGCCGAAGCTGTTTGTTTGTTATGCTCAGCAATTGAATCTTTTTCCTCATCAATTTCCCTGGCTTTTATTGATACCGTAATGGTTCTGTTCTTACGGTCCAGGTTGACGATTTTAGCTTCAATTTCATCACCTTCATTAAGCACTGAACGAGCATCTTCAATGCGATCCCGGCTGATATCTGATACTTTCAACAGAGCCTCTACACCTTCAGCGAGAGTTACTATTGCTTCCTTAGTATCAACTGAGCTGACAGTCCCAGTTACAATGGCACCCTTCTCATGCTCGTCTGTATATGCCGCAAACGGGTCGCCGGAAAGCTGCTTGATACCCAGAGAAATACGTTCTCTTTCAGGGTCAATGGACAAAATCACCGTATCAATTTTGTCCCCTTTGGTGTATTGGCGAACTGCCTGTTCCCCAGGTTCGTCCCAGGAGATATCTGACAGATGTACCAGACCATCAATTTCACCATCCAGTCCGATAAAAATACCAAAATCAGTAATTGATTTGATATTCCCTGAAATTCGGTCACCTTTCTTGAAAGTTTCAGCAAAGGCATCCCAAGGATTTTTCTGACACTGTTTCAGACCCAGAGATATACGACGACGTTCCTGGTCAATATCCAGAATCATAACTTCAACTTCATCACCCAGGTTAACCAATTTGGAAGGATGGATGTTTTTGTTTGTCCAGTCCATTTCTGACACATGAACAAGACCTTCAACACCTTCTTCAAGTTCGGCAAAACAGCCATAATCGGTAAGATTAGTAACTACAGCTTTAACTTTGGTGTTTTCAGGATAACGATTTTTGATTTCAAACCAGGGATCTTCACCCAGTTGCTTCAGCCCCAATGAAACGCGATTACGTTCACGATCAAATTTCAATACCTTAACGTCAATTTCAGCACCAACTTCAACAATTTCACTCGGATTCTTGATACGTTTCCAGGACATATCAGTGATATGCAGCAGCCCATCAACACCACCCAGATCAACAAAAGCGCCGTAATCAGTCAGGTTTTTAACCACACCTTTAACAGACTGACCTTCTTTCAGATTTGATAGCAGTTCATCACGCTCTTCACTGTTAACGGACTCCAGAACTGCACGACGGGATACAACAACATTATTACGTTTCTGATCCAGTTTGATTAACTTGAATTCAAGTTCCTTGAACATGAGGTGATCAACATCTCGTACCGGACGGACATCGACCAGGGAGCCTGGCAGGAAAGCACGGATTGTGTTCACATCAACGGTAAAACCACCTTTGACCTTACCATTAATAACACCGATTACCGGCTCGTTCTTTTCTATCGCACTTTCCAATACCATCCATGTTTCAGCGCGTTTGGCTTTTTCACGGGATAATTTTGTTTCACCAAATCCGTCTTCTACGGTATCCAGTGCAACTTTGACTTCGTCACCAACTTCCAGATTGAATTCACCCTGTTCGGTGAGGAATTCTTGGCGGGGTATGACACCTTCAGACTTTAATCCTGCGTGGACTGTTACCCAGTCTGAATCTATATCAATAATGGTTCCGGTTACGATGGAACCTGATTTCATTTCTATATCTTTTAAACTTTCTTCAAATAACTCTGCGAAACTTTCGCTCATATAAAATTACCTTGAAAGACCTCCCGCCAAGAGCTTTAGCAGGATTTCACGTAAACCATATTCCAGCCAATACGGGTCAATTAATGTAATGCGTGCTTTTGCTGTTGCTGGGCCAAAAACACACAGTTTTCTATTTTTCTTTGCTTACTGTTTTACCTGTCTGTGCCAGCTTCTAACCAGCTGCATCGAGTGCTTGCCGGCTTGCTGTCAGAACCTTTGCAAAAACCTGATCAATGCTTAATGCAGTGGTGTCTATCACTACAGCATCAGTAGCAGGTACAAGTGGTGAAATTTCGCGTTGCGAATCTCGCTCATCCCGTGCCTGTATATCCTGCAAAAGGGCGCGCAGGTTAACATTAAGTTTCTTATTTATCAACTGCTTATATCGTCTTTGCCCACGTTCATCGAGAGATGCTGTAAGAAAAAATTTGGCCGAAGCATCAGGAAAAACAACTGTACCCATGTCACGACCATCTGCTACCAGGCCGGGCGGCTGTCTGAATGCCAGTTGTCGTTGTGAAAGTGCCTGTCGCACTTCAGGAATGATTGCCACCTGGGAAGCCAGTTCTCCGCTACCTTCCTGCCTGATTAAATCTGATACTTATTTCTGATTTAACTCAATAGAGCCGTCAAAAAGTCTGGAAAAATACACTTCCATATTGAGAGTGAATTTCTCTAACTCATTGATATTACTGTATAGTATTCCCTTTTTTTGAGCACCTACACCGACCAGCCGATACAATGCACCACTATCCAGTAAATGCCAACCCAGCTCTTTTGCCAGCATATTGGCAATAGTCCCCTTACCGGTACCGCTGGGACCATCAATGGTGATAACCGGAATAGAAGTTGGATCAGTCATGAATAATCAAGTGTCAGTTTTACGCCACAGGACTGAGCCAGTTCGGCAAAACCGGGAAATGAGGTTGCCACATTTTCACAACCCAGAATCCTGATTGGTTCACTGGCGACCAGGGAAGCCATCGTGAAGGCCATTGCAATACGGTGATCACCTCTACTATCAATTTCGCCGCCACGAATAGGCTTTGATTCATTGCCATTGATGATGATGCCATCTGTTTTCACTTCATACTCAACACCCAGTATCGCCAGACCTTCAGCCATAGCCTGTATCCTGTCACTTTCCTTAACCCTTAGTTCTTCAGCCCCACTGAGCGTGGTCTTACCCCTGGCGCAGGCTGCAGCAATAAACAAGGCCGGAAACTCATCTATTGCCAGGGGAACCTGCTCAACCGGGATATCTATACCTGTAAGTGGAGCGTGTCGTACCCGTATATCGGCCAGCTCTTCACCGCCGACCTGGTATTGCCGGAGGAATTCAATATCAGCCCCCATGGCTCTCAGGATGTTAATGACACCCGTTCTGGTGGGGTTGATACCGACATGTTTCAGAGTTAAATCTGAACCCGGCGCTATACTCGCCCCTACCAGAAAAAATGCCGCTGAGCTGATATCAGCAGGAA
>JAYPJO010000186.1:1157-3950 GCA_038128465.1 Gammaproteobacteria bacterium | reverse complement strand
GGAGAGCGCCATGATGCCGCCTCTACTGATAAAGCCATACTTTTCGAAATCTGTGAAACCCGGCGAGATGGCTTTCAAATACGGTGAATTCATCGTGGCTGCATGAAACGTACTACCACCTACATAAGAACAGCCGGTTATACCTATATTACTGTCACTCCAGGGTTGGGTAGCGAACCACTCAGTCATTTCATAGGCATCGCGCGCTTCAATTCGGTCCTGAAATCCTCTGCGGGCACCCTGTGAAGCACCGCGCCCCCTGGTGTCCACCAAAGCCACAACATAGCCGTGACGCAACAAGGTTCTTGTGGTTTCTGAATCAGCACCAGTACGAATAATTCCCTGTGCATCTTTGTAGGCCCGACGATAGGGAGTGTGTGACCACACCACAGGCATGGGTTCATCAACGGCTACACCATTTACAGCAGGTCTGAAAATGTCGACAGCGAGTTTGATACCATCACTCATTTCCACGTATTGCGATTCCCGTACCCATGAATCAAAACGGGCTTCACTGTAACCCTGATATTCTCCGGGTCGGGAAATTTGTTGTGCCTGGGCAAGCTGAAGGTCAAGACTGGAAGCAAGTATGAAATAAAGGAGTAGCAGTGAGGATATGCGCTTTTTCATAATTACCTCCGGATTGGTATCAGGTTGATATTCCTGGCTATGGAATTGTTATTCTTGTTGTCAGCGTGTCTATATTTACATGCCGGTTTGCCGGGATTACTATCATCGTTTGCAATACAAACTAAATTGTATTGGTGTGGTCATTATCAAGTCAAATCGTTTAAATCGTGTCCAAAACATTATCAGGTGTTGTTATTGTTCTGAGTGATGACTCAATAAATACACTGTTGCAACCAGAGTTAATACATCAGGGGAGCATATGATGTCGAACAAAACCTTACCACTGGAAGGCATAACGGTACTGGATTTTTCCCGCTTTTTGCCAGCACCTTTCTGTTCGATGATGCTGGGTGATTTTGGAGCATCCGTAATCCGTATAGAACAGCCTGGTGAAGTCGGCAAGCAGGAAAAAATATTTGGACGAGATAAGTTAAGCCAGGAAAAAAAGCAGCAACTTAAATACAGGGAGATGCTGTCAAGGAATAAACGTTCAGTATTACTTAACCTGCGAGATTCAACAGCCTGTGATGTCGTCAGAAAAATGGCTGAAAAATGTGATGTGATTCTTCACGATTACCGACCCGGCGTAATGGAAGCCATCGGGCTTGGGTATGAGCAGATCAGGCAAATCAATACCGGACTGGTTTACTGTGGCGTATCGATGTCTGGTGCAACAGGTCCAAATTCAGACCTGCCCGGTCATGAACCCATCGCGATGGCGCTGGCCGGAGCGCTTACCAGGTTTGGTGATGGAACAAAGCCATTAATACCGGGCCTTCCCGTGGGCGATATCAGTACAGGATTACAGGCCATGATAGGTATTTTGCTGGCGCTGCGGGAAAAAGATAAAAACGGTACTGGTCAATTTGTGGATATTGCCATGACAGACAGCGCCTTGAGTTTGATGACATCAGTCATGCAGCGATTTTTAATCGATGAAAAAGAACCGCCTTTGCACTGGAATGCCGGAAATGTGGGGTTATGGAAAACCAGAGACGATAAATATATATGTACTACAGATCTGGAGCCCAAATACTGGGCGCTTTTCTGCCAGGCCATAAATCGGCCTGATTTAATACCTTTGCAGTTTGATCGAAGCCAGAGTGAATATCTCAAAGAAGAGTTAACAGCAATATTCGCCCGGAGAAATCGCGATGAATGGTTTGACTATCTCAGGGAGCAGGGCACCCAGGTTGCACCTGTTTACAGTTTGTCTGAAGCATTCAAAAACAGGGATGCTATAGACAGGGAATCGATCGTTACTATAAAAGACAGGGACGGCAATGACACGACCCAGTTTGCGCCTGCTATCCGATTGTCGAGAACACCGGGGCGCATCAATGAGTTGGCTCACATTGCCGGTGAGGATACAGAATCTGTGTTAAAAGAGTTTGGATTCAGTGACGATGATATTTCTGCCCTGGTGAACGCTGCCAACAGATGACATTTAATTTTATACAGGGTATGTCTGCCTGGTTATTCGTCCCGGCGATTTAGTATGTCATTGCTGGCATGTCTTTCATCACCGTAGGGGTCATTCACCACGCGCGTATTATTACTGAATACCATTGTGGGTCTTTCATTAAGATTGAATGCAGGCCATTCAGGTATGCTGGGATTATTTGGATGTCCATTGCGGGCAAAAGCTGCCCAGGATTCTGCCATCTTCCAGGCCAGATCGTATTGTTCCCTGCCACGACCAGTCATAAAGTCTGCCCTGTCAATATTGTCAAAGAAGAAGGGGATTTCCATACAGTGCATCGAACGCAGTTTCCCGTAACGAACCGGTGAGTCCCACTGGAAATAATACATAAAGACCGGGGCACTGTTTTGCTCAACTTTCCGCTCGGCAATAATATATGGCGCTATACGGGTCGGGCGAATATCGGCCTGCATAAACAAAGCAAGATCACCAAAGGACGCATCAGGCCGGTTGCCCTGGTATAAACCTATCAGGTCGCGGGCTTCCTGCTCCGAAATGCCATGGCTCTGAACAATTTCTGATACCAGCTCATCCAGAGTTCCTGGCTCAGAATTCCAGAATTCATCATCCGGGTTGCCATAAGGAACGCCTTCAGTTTCATTGGAGCCGCAGAATATGGGCACCTCACTGGCTAGTGGTGATGCCACGGGTGAGAAAGGGTGCAGCGTCAACACGCTATT